>JBLNAN010000181.1:0-2762 GCA_050259355.1 Syntrophothermus sp.
GACCTCCCAGACCTTCGTCGCTTCAGGAACCGGTACCAAAGATAAATCTTAAGAATTTTTCCCGTTTATCATCTGTTCCCACCACCAAAGTTTCACCGGCTCAATCCGTTAACGATGACGATATCCAGGTAGGAATGGACGTGGAGCATGATCGTTTCGGCAAGGGGAAAGTCACGGCCCTGGAAGGCGAAGGCCCCAACCGAAAAGCAACAGTCCAGTTTGCAGGTATCGGACAAAAACAACTTTTGTTAAGATTCGCCAGGCTCAAAACCCTCTGATCACGCGTAACATAACTTAGGGTTGGACACTTCAAATTATTTTCTGTTTTGAAAAAATAAAGTCATTCTTGGGCAGTTTAGTTATCTTTGCTTAAAATACCAATAAATTATGGAATACAATACGACACGTCCTGCCATGACTATCCCTGAATACGGCAGGAATATACAGGAGATGATCCAGTATGCCTGTACCATTGCCGACAAGGAAAAACGTACAAAGGCAGCACGGTTCATCATTAATGTGATGGGACAGATGCATCCGCAGGCTAAAGATTCTGCAGATTACAAAAGAAAGCTCTGGGATCATTTATATATCATTTCAGATTTTAAAATTGATGTAGATTCACCTTTTCCCCCTCCTCCCCCTTTAACCAATAGCACAAAACCCGAGAAGATCTCCTATCATGACAAGGAAATCGAGTTTCGGCATTATGGGAAAAATATTGCCATCATAATTGAAAAGGCGGCTGAATATCCTGAAGGAGAAGAAAAAGATCTGCTGGTCAAAACCATTGCCATTCATCTGAAGAAATCTTATCTGAACTGGAACCGCGAGTCTGTCACGGATGATCTGATCGAAGAACACCTCCGGATACTTTCAAGAGGACGTTTAAAATTGAAGGAGGATGTCAGATTAACCACAACGAATGATCTTCTTGCCAGGAATAAGCCTAAAAAACAATTCAAGTCAAAAAACAACGGGGGGAAAGATCAGCGGCAGAACAACGGTCAGCGTAAAAAAAATAAATGAGTTCCTTTTCCATCACAGGTGGCCAGCCCCTGAACGGTGAGATCATCCCGCAGGGTGCCAAAAATGAAGCCCTGCAGGTTATCTGCGCATGCCTGCTCACCAAAGAAAAGATCACCATTCACAATATCCCCTCCATACGGGATGTCAACAAACTGATTGAACTCCTGGCTTCGCTGGGCGTGAAGGTCGAAAAACTCTCCGCCTCCAGCTATGCTTTCACTGCTGAAACAGTGGATATGGCTTACCTGCAAAGCACCGAGTTCCGTGATAAAGTTGCCAGTCTGAGAGGTTCAATCATGATTCTCGGCCCCTTGCTTGGAAGATTTGGCAAAGGGTACGTGTACCTTCCCGGTGGCGACAAAATCGGCAGACGGCGGCTGGATACCCACTTCTACGGACTTCAGCAACTGGGCGCCGATTTCAATTACGATGAGCAACGACAGCTTTTTTCGGTTTCCTCCGTTAGTCTAAGAGGAAGCTATATGTTGCTGGATGAAGCTTCAGTGACCGGAACGGCCAACATCATCATGGCTGCGGTTATGGCTAAAGGGAAAACCACCATTTTCAACGCGGCCTGCGAGCCTTATATTTCCCAGTTGTGTTCCATGCTGGTGAAAATGGGTGCAACCATCCGGGGCATTGGTTCAAACCTTCTCGTGATTGATGGTGTGGAGGAACTTCATGGCACAGAGCATACCCTGCTGTCGGATATGATCGAAGTGGGAAGTTTTATTGGTCTTGCAGCCATGACCCAATCAGCGATCACCATCAAAAATGTAAACTATCAGCATCTGGGACTGATACCCGAGGTATTCAGGAGACTGGGTATCAGGATGGAGGTCAGGGAAGATGATATCTTTATTCCACAGCAGGATCACTACGAGGTGGAAACTTTCATGGATGGTTCCATCATGACAATTGCCGACTCACCATGGCCCGGCTTTACGCCCGACCTGATCAGCATCGTGCTCGTGGTGGCGACCCAGGCAAGGGGAAGTGTTCTTGTACACCAGAAGATGTTTGAAAGCCGCCTGTTTTTTGTTGATAAACTTATTGACATGGGTGCCCGGATCATTCTTTGTGATCCTCACAGGGCCACCGTTATCGGCCTCGACCGCCAGTATCCGCTCCGGGGCATCCGGATGTCATCACCTGACATTAGGGCAGGCGTGGCATTGCTGATCGCTGCCCTGTCGGCCGAAGGAAACAGTATCATCGACAACATCGAACAAATTGACCGGGGATACCAGGACATCGACTTGCGGCTCCAGAAGCTCGGGGCTGTTATAAGCCGCTGTTGATCTGTCAAAATGTCCTGTTCATTCATGTGGCAAATTTTTTGTATTTCCTCAAAAACATTAATTATTCCTAAATTTTACTGGTAATGAAAGAAAATAGTAAGGATATGCAGGATATGCCGGCCGGGGAAGATCTGGAGAAGGAACAAATTAAAGAACAAACCGGGGATCCGGCAGAAGACATGAAAGATAAAAATCACCCGAAACACAAACACAAAAAAGAAGAAGCTGCAGAAAAGACAGCAGAAGAGATCGCTGAACTAAAAGACAAGTATTTGCGTTTGTTTTCTGAGTATGACAATTACCGCAAGCGTACCCTGAAGGAAAAGCTTGAACTTACCAAAACGGCATCTGCAGATGTGATTACCTCGCTTCTCCCGGTGCTTGATGATTTCGAAAGGGCCATTAAGTCTCTGGAGGATTCTGGTGAAACAG
>JBLNAN010000182.1:0-6323 GCA_050259355.1 Syntrophothermus sp.
GATGAAGGAAAGGGTGCTGGAAAGTTTGCGTGCGCTGTCCGATCCGGATTATCCCAGGCCGCGGTTCCGCGAAGATCTCATTGACAGACTCACGAGCGAAACCGGGATAAAGGCGGATGAAATCCCCCGCAAAGCAGGCGAAGCAATCAGACTGATCCTGCATCATTATTCTGATTTCGCCATCGGTACCATCGATGGCTTTTCCCACAGGATCATGCGAGCGTTTGCCCGCGATTTCGGGTTATCCGTCAATTTCATGGTATCACTTGAATCGGAGACCCTTCGCCAGAAAGCCGTGGACATCCTGCTCAACTCATCCGGCGAAAATAAAGAACTTACTGACCTCCTGGTCCATTTCCTGGAAACCATGATAGAAGAAAATGGCGGATGGAACATTGAAAAGATCGTACTGAATTTCTCTAAAGTACTGGAAGATGAGGCTATTTCGCAGAACCTTCCGGCCCTGAAGCATTTATCCATGACTGATTTTCTGAACCTGGCCCGGTCTTTCAATGCCCGGTACCGCCAGATCAGGGAGGAACTGATTCAGCCCGGCAGAAAAGTAACAGAGATCATTCTGGCTGAAGGTATTTCACCGGATGCCTTTTACAGGAACAACAGCGGATTTTACGGCTATATGCTCAGAATTTCCAATGGGAACCTGAAGAACACCGACGTGAAGAAATACCTGGAAGAAACCGTTCAGCAGGATAAATGGTTTTCACCCAGGGCTTCCGCGGAAGACAGAGAAAAGATCAACAAAAACAAGGACGAGTTCCTTGATCTTTTTGACCGGTTTCAGGAACTGAAAGAAAAGAAACTGCCCACGATGAATTTCATGCAGATGATGCGCCTGAACCTTTATCCGCTGGGCGTTCTGAATCACCTGAGCCAGTTGTTTGAAGACTTCAAACGACAGAACAACATTGTTCAGGTTGCCGAGTTCAACCGCAGGATCTCGGCGATGATCCTCAATGAACCCGTTCCATTCATCTATGAGCGGATGGGCGAGAAATTCAGGAATATTCTGATTGATGAATTCCAGGATACTTCCAGGCTGCAATGGCAAAACCTGCTGCCCCTGGTGGAAAATTCCTTGTCAACCGGCGGGCTGAACCTTGTTGTTGGCGATGGAAAACAAGCCATCTACCGGTGGCGTAATGGTGAAGTGGAGCAGTTCGTCAATCTTCCTCAACTGGAAGGAAGTGAGCAATCGCAGGTGATTAAGGACAGGGAAAATTCTCTCCGGCTTCATTTTAATGAAAAAAGACTGGACCGGAATTTTCGTTCACGCGCGGAAATCGTGCAATTCAACAATGCTTTCTTTGGTTTCCTGCAAAATAATATTCATCCTGACAATGCCAGAGTGTACCAGGGCCAGGAACAACAGGCCGACCAACAGAAACCAGGAGGATTTGTAAGTCTTGAATTCCTGGGAAGTGACGATCTTGAAAACCAATCGCTTACCAGGATCATGGATATCCTGAACGAAGTGAAAAACCTGAACTATCAGTGGAAAGATGTGGCCATTCTGTGCAGGGATAATACCCACGCGAGTCTTACCGCCCGTTTCCTGATGTCCCATAACGTGGATGTTATTTCAGCCGAATCCCTGCTGATTTGTTTTTCACCGGATGTTCAGTTCATGATTAATTTCCTGTCCTTCCTCGACAAACCACAGGAAAAATTTATTCATAGCCTCCTGCTGACCTGGATGTACCGCGGCGGGCTGTTACCGGATCCACTGCCGGTACTGCTTGACCGTCTCAATGGAAAATCACCGCTGGCGGAATTTATAAGGATTCTCGATTCTGCGGGATTTTCTTTTAACATGCGTCAGCTTTCGGCTTTGCCTTTATATGACCTTTGCGAACAACTGTTGCGGATTTTTCATCTGGATGTATTTCCGGATATGTACCTGCAGTTTTTTCTGGATGCGGTCTTAAATTATACCCGCCAGAACTCCGGAGGAATCTCGGGTTTCCTGAACTGGTGGGAATCCGAAAAGAAAAATCTTTCCGTGGTGATGCCTGAAGGCCTGAACGCGGTGAAGGTTATGACCATCCACAAGGCAAAAGGGTTGCAATTTCCTATCGTCCTGTTTCCTTTTGTTAATCAGAAGGCGAAGGCCTCGCGAACATACCTCTGGATTGATCTTCCGGAAGATCAATACGAAGGCTTGCCGGCGGTTATGATCCGGCCCGACAGCAAACTGGATCAAACAGAATTCAGTTCACATTACCAGGAAGAAATACGGAAATCTGAACTTGATCTGATCAATATGCTGTACGTGGTGATGACCCGCCCGGAGGAAATGCTGTATGTTTTACTGGAAAATCCGCCGAAAAATCCTAAAACAATCAGCATACCCATCCTGTTCCAGAAGTTCCTTGAAAGCAGGGATGAATGGTCGGAAAGTGGCAGATTTATATACGGAACCCCCATTCCCGGTTCAGAAAAAAACATTCCCGAAACCGCCACTAAACTGGATTCATTTATTTCGGAGAACTGGCGCGGGAAAATCAGGCTGAAATCCAACGCTCCCTGGAAATGGGATGCTGATGATCCGCAACGCAAAAGATCCCGCGGCAACATGGTCCATTCGCTGCTGTCGGGCATCGCCAGCATCAGCGATATAGACCGCATCATGGATGATGCTTTACGATCCGGTCTGATTCCGGCAGCCATGAAAAGCGAGATCAGTGAATTGCTCATGAAAGTCGTTCAGCATCCTGAAATTTCAGTATTTTTCAAAGAAGGAATCAGATCCGTTAATGAGGCTGAGATTCTTTCAGCGCACGGAGGAGTATTTCGACCCGACAGAATTGTTTTTGAGGACGATCAGGTAATTCTGCTTGATTACAAAACCGGAAAAGATTCTGAATATCATCAGTTGCAGTTACAGAACTACGGAAAACTGATGCTGGAACTGGGTTATCCAAGGGTGAAAAAATATCTGGTTTATCTCGAACCTGATATTAAACTGGTTGAAGTAATATAGTTATGGAAGAAAAAGATAAAATATTCGATCTGTACCGGCAATGGTCAGGAAAAGAGCCCGGAACTGTCAGGAAGTTACCAGGTTCAGGGTCATACAGGACGTACTACAGGATTACGGATGAAAATGAGTCCGTTTTGCTGGCGGTAAATGAGGATGTGCAGGAAAATCTTGCCTTCATTTCTTTTACGATGCATTTTACAGCCCTGCATCTTCCGGTTCCTGAAATTCTGGCTTTTGCAGGGGATAAGAAATCCTATCTGCTTACGGATCTGGGCGATCAAACCTTGTTCGATCTGCTTTCTGCAAAAAGAACAGGGAATGAAATTCCTTCAGAGATCATTGATATCTACAAGCGGGTACTTGAATGGCTGCCTTCCTTTCAGATCAGGGCTGACAAGGGCCTGGATTATTCAAAATGTTATCCGAGGAATGCTTTTGACCGTCAGTCGATGCACTGGGATCTGAATTATTTCAAATACTACTTCCTGAAACTCGCAAAAGTACCGTTTGATGAGCAAAAACTGGAAGACGACTTTACTGAATTGATGAATTTTCTGGAAAAGGCCCCGGCCGATTATTTTCTTTACCGGGATTTCCAGTCACGAAACATCATGCTGAAGGAGGGTAGTCCTTACTTTATCGATTACCAGGGCGGAAGAAAGGGAGCGCTTCAATATGATGTTGCTTCACTTTTATTTGATGGAAAGGCCGCCATTCCACCGGAAACAAGAGAAATGCTGCTGACACATTACATGAAAGCTCTGGACCGGTTTATTGCCTATGATCATGATCAGTTCCGGGATGCTTACAATGGTTTTGTACTTATCAGGATTTTGCAGGCAATGGGTGCATACGGTTTCCGGGGATATTATGAGAAAAAAACTCATTTTTTGCAAAGCATTCCTTTTGCCGTGAACAACCTGGAGTATCTTCTAAAAAATGATCAGTTGCCGGAAGGATTGCCGGTCATCCGGAACCTCCTCACCGAAATTATCCATCATCCTGATTTCAGAAAAACAAATCAGTCCCTCGTGGAATGGAAGGAGAACCTGAAAGTGAACATATTCAGTTTTTCTTATAAAAAAGGTATACCTGCAGATCCTTCGGGCCACGGCGGTGGTTTTGTTTTCGACTGCAGGGCACTTCCTAATCCGGGGAGATATCCTGAATATTCAAAAGTCAGCGGTAAAGGAATCGAAGTAATTGATTTCCTGAAAAAAGAAATGCCTGTCGCCCGTTTTCTCGAAAACGTTTTTCAGCTTGTTGATCAAAGTGTGGAAGAGTACCTCAAAAGAGGGTTTTCCAGTTTGTCTGTTGGCTTTGGATGTACAGGCGGACAGCACAGGTCGGTATATTGTGCCGAAAAACTGGCAGGTCATCTTGTCGAAAAACACAATGTGAAAGTGGAAATCATTCATCACGAAAAAGATAACTGGCTGAAATGAAAGCAATGATCATGGCAGCTGGTCTGGGAACACGCCTGAGGCCGGTTACAGAAAATATCCCGAAGGCACTGGTTGAATATCAGGGAAAAACGCTGCTGGAACATGCCCTTATGCATCTCAGGCGGGCCGGGATTACAAACGTGATCGTCAATGTTCACCATTTTTCTGAAATGGTTATTGATTTTATTCATCACCATGATTTTGGAATGGATATTACCATTTCCGATGAATCGGATCAATTGCTTGAAACCGGGGGCGGACTTAAAAAAGCGGCTTGGTTTTTCAATGACACTGAACCTTTTATTGTCAGGAATGTAGACGTAATTTCTGATCTGGATTTAAGAGAGATCGTGAAATTTCATCAAAATCAAAATTCCCTGGTCACCTTGTCGGTGAGGGAAAGAGCAACCAGCAGATATTTTCTTTTTGATCAGGATGGATTACTGGCAGGCTGGAAAAATATCAGCACGGGTGAAACAAAATGGTGCAGGAAAGAAGCCGACGATGTAAGGATGCTTGCTTTCAGCGGACTTCAGGTCATTGATCCTGTCCTATTTTCATTAATTACAGAAGGAGGAAAATTCTCTCTGACGGATCTTTATCTGCGCCTCGCTGAAAAGAATATCATCCGGTGCTTTATCGAAAAAAATAAAATCTGGCTGGATATTGGCAAACCCGAAAATCTGAAAAAATAATTACCGTGACCAAATTTCTTGAAAAAACTGCTCAATACGTTCTGGAAAAGCATGCCGGACAGATGCAGGATATTTGCATTGTTCTCCCCAACCGCCGCGGTGGCTTGTTCCTGAAACAATATCTTTCTGCAGCGGCAGGTAAAACCATCTGGTCTCCTGCTATTTTTTCAGTGGAGGATTTTTTTTCCAGTATTTCCGGTCTGCACCTGATCAGCCTGACAGAACAGCTTTTTGAACTGTTCGAGGTACACCGGGGGAGTGAAGAGGAGAAAGAAAATAAAAAGGAGGAAGAGAAAAATATAAAGTTTGATGAGTTTTTGGGATGGGGCCCGCAGATGCTTCATGATTTTGGTGAAACAGACAGTTATCTCGTGGACGCGGATCAGTTGTTTCATTATCTCTCTGAATCTAAAGCCATTTCGCTCTGGAATCCTGGGGGGAAACCACTCACGGAGTTCGAGAAAAAATATCTTTCTTTCTATAATTCTTTGGATGATTATTACAAGAAATACCGGGAACGGCTTGCTGCCGGGGGAAAGGCTTATCCCGGAATGCTGTTCAGGGATGTGGCAGACCGGATAGGCAGCATTCAGATTCCATGGAAAAAAATCATTGTTGCCGGAATGAATGCCCTGACAACTGCCGAAGAAAAAGTGTACAATCATCTGTACCGGGAAGGTCTGATCGAATTCCTCTGGGATGCAGATGAATATTATGTTTCAGATCATCACCAGGAGGCAGGCAGGTTTATCCGCGGCTGGATGAAAAAATGGCCGGAAATGGAATTCAACTGGCTTGAGGATCATTTCCGTAATGAGAAACAAATCCTGATCAGCGGCATTCCTGATGATCTGGGACAGGTGAAGTATTGCGGCCAGTTGCTGAAGGAACTGCTGGAGAAGAAGGTTCCGGCCGAGGAAATTGCAATCGTCCTCCCGGATGAGCAGTTGCTGGTTCCTTTGCTCAATTCAATTCCACCGGAAGTGGAAAACATTAACGTAACCATGGGACTGCCTCTCCGTTTTACGCCACTGTATACTTTTTTTGACCTTTTGTTCCAGTTACACCTTAATGTTCCCCGGTTTCGCAGGGAGGGCGATAAATCTTCCTACAGGTTCTATTTCAGAGACATACTTGCCATTCTGCATCATCCGTATATTTCCAGTCTTACGTTTGACAGTA
>JBLNAN010000183.1:0-2851 GCA_050259355.1 Syntrophothermus sp.
GATCTGTTTCGGGATATCCATCATCAGCCTGGCTGTTTTCCTGGTGACAGAACTGACCATAAAGGAACCTTTGATAGAGTTGTCGCTGTTCAGGAGTTACAACTTCACGGTAAGCAACATCGTGATCTTCATATTCGGGATCGGGATGTTCGGAAGTACATTTCTGCTGCCGCTTTATCTTCAGAACGGTCTGAATTATACCGCCATACAAGCCGGAGCGGTCTTTCTGCCGGTCGGGATCATCCAGGGCATCGCCGCACCGATGGCGGGGATCTTTTCCCACAAGGGAAATCCGAAAGTGGTGATCATCATCGGTGCCTTTTTACTGGCACTAAGCTTCTACCTGAATGCCAACCTGTCGTATCTCACCGAACATCATTATATCATGGTGATCATGTACCTGAGAGGACTTTCCATGGGATTGATGTTCAGTCCGCTGACAGCCGCTGCCACCTTTGGCATCCCAAGGGAAAAGATGGGTCAGGCCTCGGGTTTGATCAATGTCATCCGCCAGATCGGAGGGAGCTTTGGCGTCGCCCTGCTCTCTACCTTTCTTACCACCCGCACAACCTATCACATGCAGAGATTTGGTGAAGGAATACAGCAAAATTCCCCTGCCTTCAAAGCCACCCTGAACAACATGAGCGGGTACATCATGCATAATGCCGGAAGTGCCGGAGCTGATGCGGCTAAGCAGGGACAAGCGCTCCTGATGTCCAGCATCAGTAAACAGGCATTTATCCAGGCAGTGAGCGACGACTTTTTGATTGCTGCCGGAATCACCCTTCTGAGCGCATTATCAGTTTTTCTTATCCGGTTGAAAACAAAAAAAACATGAAGTTCAAGACTTATTTTCTTTTCCTAGTCATGATGACGGCCTGGTCCGTCTGGGGGATGGCCCAGGTCAATCCTGTTGTCAATTACAATGATTCCCTCTCGCTTCAGCAGATCCTGCAGCAGGTACTGGAACGTTATCCGTCTGTTCTGAAGGCTGAAGAAGCAGTAAATTCCGCCGAGGCAGGAATCGGGCTGGCGAGATCCGGTTATTATCCAACCGTCACGGGTACAGCAGGTTATACACGTGTTGATCCGGTGCCGGAACTGACAATACCCAACCTGGGAAGACTGAGCATTGCACCCAACAACAACTACAACGCGGGAATCAGCATTTATGAAACCCTCTATGATTTCAATAAAACCTCAATGAACATCAAGCTTCAGGAATCATCCAGGGATATATCGGAGAAAAATGTGGGGATGGTAAAACAGCGCCTCACCCAGATCACTTCAATCTGCTTTTATAATCTGGTTTACCTTCAGGAAGCCATTATGATCAAACAGTCACAGATTGACAACCTTCAGCAGCATCTTGATTTTGTGAAAAGGAAGGCGGAGACGGGATCTTCCACACAGTACGAAATTCTCTCCACGCAGGTAAGGCTTTCCAATGCCATCAACCAGAAAGTAGATATTGAGGCATCGAGGCAAACACAAACGGGAATTTTGAATTCATTGCTTGGGCAACCCGTTAAAAATATGCTGAAGGTACGGAAACAGATGATTACCAACCCACCCGACGCAAACCCCGATTCATTGATTAATTTCGCCCTGGATCACAGGTACGAGCTGGTGATCGGCCGCATGCGCCAGGAGCACGCGAAGCTCCGGATGGAGTCGGTTAAGATCCAGAACTACCCGGTATTGAATGCTTTTATTTCAGGAGGAGTGAAAAATGGCTATATTCCTGATCTGAATCAACCGAAACTGAACTGGGCAGGCGGCGTCGGTCTGAATGTTCCGATCTTTGATGCCACCCGGCATAAATTCAACATGAAGATGGCCAATACTGAAATCAATATCGCTGGACAGGATTTTGAAGAGAGCGTGAGAACAGTTTCTTCAGAGGTTTACCAGAACCAGGTCCAGTTGGCCGCTGCCCTGCAAAAAATCGACCAGGGAAAGCTGCAGGTCCGACAGGCAGAGGAAGCGCTGAATCTTGCGCAAACCAGCTTCCAGACAGGCTCTATAACTAATCTCGATCTCCTTGACAGCGAGACTGCCCTTGCAGAAAGCCGGGTGAACCTTCTCCGCGCCCAGGTGGATTATGCCATCAGTGTGGTCAGGCTGGAGATTTCCATCGGTCAGGAAATCCGTTAAAAATATATCTTTTATATAAAATCCGCCCGATATTTGCTGTGAAAGGAGCAAAACGGTGGGTATGAAAAAACAATACTTTCTTCTCGTCCTGATCATACTTGGATTATTTTCCTGTAAAAAAGATGAAACTCCTTATTACCAGATTCCTGGTGAGATGAAGGAATATTTTGAAGCTCATGAAGGAAGTTACTGGATTTACCTCGATAATTTTACAGGTCTTTCAGACAGCACGTATGTTAACGGATTCCAGGATTTTGATGATGAAACCACTTATCCCGGAAAAAAAATAGAAGTCATAGAAATGAATTTCAAAAGCCAGTTTCTTTCAGGATTCCGGATGAATTATTCCGAAAAGTCATTCACCGGAAACCGGCTTGAGATAAAGAGCAGGCTGATTGCCGGGGACGGGTCAGATGCAGGCAGCATTGCCTACGTGTACAACTGGCCGCCGAATACTTCCCGTTCCATAGACACTACACAGCATTTCACTTACAACGTGATCGCCAGAGATTCGGTAAACAACATCCATTACTACAATGTCATTTACACGAAATTGGAAAAACCCATGAACCTGAAGATGGGTCCCTCCTATTATACCCGCGAAATCTGGGTCGCCCCCGGCACCGGTATCATCCGGTATTACGAGCATTTCGGAGAAGCGGTGTTCAGCTATTCTTTATTGCGAAAAAAGGTG
>JBLNAN010000184.1:0-2800 GCA_050259355.1 Syntrophothermus sp.
CATTCAGGTTATCATTGGTGATGATTTCCTGGGGTTCTGCATTAACCATCTTTTCTGTAACATTCACAGAATAAAGATTTTCAATAACAGGAATAATCCAGTTAAATCCAGCATTCGCGAAACGGTTATACTTTCCGAGACGTTCGATCAGGCCCCTGTGGGTAGGGCGGATAATGCGGATTCCTGATAAAAAGAAAACTACCACAAATCCAATGATTATTAAAATCGGTACTTGCATGGTTAAATCTTTTTAAAAATGAACCTCAAATGTAATTAAAATATGATATAATTTTCAAAACCAGTAAAATTGATTTCATAATTTTGCCAAAATAAAATAAATCACATGAAAAACGTCATAATTTTCTTCACGGCACTTCTGCTGGCCGGCATGATCTTATCAGGATGCAATCGTCAGTCGGGTAAAACGGCAGCCATGAGCAGCCAGGATTCCCTTATCAATGCCAAAATTCAGGATTTCGCCGTTGTTACGCTGACCACCGATCTTACCCGTCTTTCTGAAAAAGAAAAGCAGATGATTCCTTTGCTTATCAAGGCAGCCGAAATTATGGATGATCTTTACTGGGAACAGGTATTGCCTTCAAAAACCGCATTTCTTGATTCAATCCATGATACCCTCATCCGCAGATTTGCAGAAATAAATTATGGACCCTGGGAGCGTCTCAACAATAATGAGCCCTTTGTGAAAGGATATGGGCCGAAACCAGCGGGTGCCAATTTTTATCCGGCAGATATGACAAAGGAAGAATTTGAATCATGGAAGGAAAAAGACAAAACCAGTCAGTATTCAATCGTTCGCAGAAATGATGATAAAAGCCTCAAACTGATCTATTTCCATGAAGCATCCAAAGACAGGCTGGAAATAGCCGCAGACCTTCTGAACCAGGCCGCCGGGCTGGCAGAGGATGCCGGCCTTAAAAAGTATCTTGAACTCAGGGCAAAAGCACTGGTTTCGGATAATTATTTCGACAGTGACATGGCCTGGATGGATATGAAGACCAACAAGATTGATTTTGTTGTCGGACCCATTGAAAATTATGAAGATGAACTTTTTGGTTACAGAACCGCGTTTGAAGCAGCCCTTTTGGTGAAAGATCTGGACTGGAGTAAAAAACTGGAGAAATTTACAGGCGTGTTGCCACAACTGCAACAGCAACTCCCCGTGGATGCCAAATACAAAAAGGAAATCCCTGCATCCGGCTCTGATCTCAATGCCTATGATATTATTTACGTGGCAGGACATTCCAACGCGGGTGGAAAAACCATCGCCATCAATTTACCGAATGATGAAAAAGTTCAGCTGGCCAAAGGTTCCAGGAGACTGCAGCTGAAAAATGCAATGAGAGCCAAATTTGACAATATTCTTGTTCCCATTTCCGGTGTGCTCACGGATTCATCACAACGTCAGAACATAAAATTTGATGCTTTTTTTGCCAATGTCATGTTTCATGAAGTTGCACATGGCCTCGGGATCAAGAATACGATCAATGGAAAAGGCACCGTACGCGATGCCCTGAAAGAAAAATATTCTTCCTTTGAAGAGGCCAAGGCTGATATCCTGGGTCTTTTCATGGTGTCTAAGCTGATTGAAAGCGGTGAGCTTAAAGATATGACAAAGGAAGACTGCTTTGTTACCTTCATGGCAGGCATAATCCGGTCAGTAAGATTCGGCGCCGCGGATTCTCATGGTAAAGCCAACATGATGTGTTTCAACTTTTTCGAGGATCAGGGAGCGTTTGAAAGATCTCAGGAAGGTAAGTACAAGGTGAACATGGATAAAATGAATGCTGCCATGAATGCCTGGGCAAACAAGGTGTTGGTTTTTGAAGGAGATGGTGACTACCAGGGCGCAGCCGCCTACCTGGAAGCCAATGGCAAGATCAGGGAAACGCTGCAAACGGATATCCAAAAACTGAAATCCGCCCGAATCCCCGTGGATATTATTTATAACCAGGGACTGAGTGTACTTGGATTATAGTATCAGAAATTATGAAAAGCAATTACCGGCTCAAGCAACTGATCGGTAAGCTCCTGTTTTTCTCGGTTATATGCTCTAAAAATCCGTTACCGGCTGATACCTTTCATCTGGTAAAGTACCTTAGCTTCTCGGATCTTTTACAACAGGCATTTTAGCCATTTTTTCTACCGTCATAACCGGATACCCGAATTCTTCGGAAATCTTACCTTTTACCAGATAAATACCGTCTCCTTTGAACGGATATTTTTTCAGGCTTGGTGGAAAATGCACGGTATCGAAAATACGTCCCCGGGCATCGATAAAAGTGCCGAAGTTCATCCAGTCGTTGTGAATGGTACGTGCATATTTGATGGTCACCAGTTGTCCCATCATCCGGATGGACTTGCCCACGTTATCCATCATTTCGTGAGCCAGGCAATCTCCCCTGAATTGCGTTTCCAGCAAATCAAAATAACTGTGATTTACCGAAAAGCCAAGCAGTTCGATCTCGTCATATACATCTTCGGTGACCGTTTGCAGGAGCTCGGGAAGTTTATATTCCTGTAATGGTGATTTAAAGAGTACCTCGCCGGAGGGGATTTCCCGGGACTTACCCGTGATCAGGTGGGCTTCCCATAAGAGTTGTGATTTGGTTTTGCCCGTGAACCTTAATGCCCCTGCCCTGATCAGGATGACCAGCTGCTCGATGGGCATGCGGGTACGGGAAACAAAATCGGGCAAGTCCGTATACGGTCCATTTGATCTTTCCTCTTCGATTAAAGTTGCAAACTGCTGTTCTAGGTTCATAACGTGGATAAATCCCAC
>JBLNAN010000185.1:0-2971 GCA_050259355.1 Syntrophothermus sp.
CAAAAAGCCCGGATACTTCACCAATGGTGTAATACAACTTTTCGATCTTGTAATTTTTCTTAAGCATGGCCCATCATGCTGTTAATCCATTGCCTGTGAAGGACGGGATGAAATATCCAGCATCTGCTTGTATTGGTCGGGAGTCAGATCATTGAAGAAGAAGTACATCGGGTTCATGGCGATGCCGTTCTTGCGAACCTCGTAATGCAAATGCGGAGAAGTCGATTTTCCTGTATTTCCCACATAACCGATGATCTGCCCGCGAAGAATTTTCTGACCTGGCTTCACAAAAATTTTAGAAAGATGGGCATACACCGTCTGGTATCCATACCCATGATCCATAACGATCTCGTTACCATAGCCTGCATAGGCCGTTCCGGCGAGCACCACCGTTCCGTTACCCGTGGCATATATCTCCGTGCCGATGGAAGCAGAAAAATCCATCCCTTCGTGGAATTTTCTGACCTTGTAGAAAGGATCCATTCTTGTACCAAACATGGATCCGATACGTTTCAGGTCGGAGTTGTTCACGGGCTGAATGGCCGGGATGCACATCAACATCTTTTCCTTGTTCTTGGCCAGGTTGAAAACCTCATCAAATGATTTGGACTGCACATACAATTGTCCCAGGATCCTGTCCATTTTCTTTTCTGATTCAATGATGAGATCTGAATTCTTGTATCCTTTGAGTTTTTCGTACCGGTCAACCCCACCGATGCCGGCAGTCCGGATTGAGGAGGGAATGGGTTCTGCTTCGAAAATCACCCGGTAAATATTGTCATCCCTGTCCTGAAGATCTTTTAGAATTCGGGTCACGCGCTCCAGCTGGTCGTTGAGCATGGTATACTGCAGTTTCATCTGCTCCAGCTCGCGTTTCTGTGCTTTCTCCTTTGGTGAATCAAGAAAATTATAAGCAACAACAAGCACCACAGCGGCAAAAACAACCCCGGTAGAAAGATGGGTGAAAAAATAAAACAACCTTTTCCTGACCGTGGTCTGCACCCGGTCGAAAGTCAATGATGCTTTATTGAATTTATATTTTACCTTGCTCATGCTAAAGCTGTATATACCTGATCATCAGATAGTAACAAAAAATTAAGACTATGTTCTTCCCTCTTGAATCCTATAGCAGGTCACAAAAATAACCAAAATAAAGGTAAATTTGCAGCCGCAAAGGCTTTTCCTTTTGTCAGCTATTGTTATATAATTGATTATCAGACTTATGAATTCAAACGAAGTACGGCAACATTTTCTGGATTTTTTTGCTTCAAAGCAGCATCACATTGTACCTTCTGCACCGATGGTGATAAAGGATGACCCTACACTCATGTTTACCAATGCAGGAATGAACCAGTTCAAGGATATCTTTCTCGGAAACCGGGAAAGAAAATATCCCCGCGTTGCCGATACGCAAAAATGTCTGAGGGTTTCCGGCAAACACAATGATCTCGAGGAAGTGGGACACGATACCTATCACCACACGATGTTTGAAATGCTGGGAAACTGGTCGTTTGGTGATTATTTTAAAAAAGAAGCCATTGAATGGGGCTGGGAATTTCTGACAGGTACTTTGAAAATTGATAAAAACAGGATGTATGTCACTGTTTTCGGGGGAGATGAAGCCGACGGGATTTCCAGGGATATGGAAGCCTATAATTACTGGAAACAATGGATCAGCGAGGACCGGATTTTATTTGGTTCGAGAAAGGACAATTTCTGGGAAATGGGAGATACCGGACCTTGCGGTCCCTGTTCAGAAATCCATATTGATCTTCGTGATGATAAGGAAAGACAGGCTGTTCCGGGGAAAGAACTGGTAAACACGGGAGACCCGCTGGTTATCGAGATCTGGAATCTCGTTTTTATTGAATACAACAGGCTGGCCGGTGGAAAACTTGTTCAGCTGCCCGCCAAACATGTTGACACCGGGATGGGCTTCGAAAGACTCTGCATGGTGATGCAGCATACAAAATCAAATTACGACACGGATGTTTTCCAGCCGGTGATTGGCGCCATTTCACAAAAATCAGGTATCCGCTATGGTCAGGACAACAAAAGCGATGTTGCCATGCGGGTTATCGCCGATCATCTCCGGGCCATTTCTTTTGCCATTGCCGACGGACAGCTTCCTTCCAACGTTAAAGCGGGATACGTGATCCGCAGGATACTCCGCAGGGCCGTCAGGTACGGCTATGCTTTCCTTGACCTGAAAGAACCGTTTATCTTTGGTCTTGTGCCCGTGCTGGTGAACCAGATGGGACACGTTTTTCCGGAGCTTGAACGCCAGAAAGAACTGGTTATGAATGTTATCCGCGAGGAAGAGAATGCCTTCCTGAGAACGCTTTCTACGGGTATCACCAAATTCGGCAATTATATTGATCAGCAAACAAAAACAGGTGCGGCAAAAGTTATCGACGGTGCATTTGCTTTTGAATTATTCGACACGTATGGTTTTCCTGTTGACCTCACTCAGCTCATGGCCCGTGAAACGGGATGGGATGTAGACATGGAAGGTTTCAGCAAGGGACTGGAAGAGCAGAAATCCCGTTCAAGAAACGCTGCAGCCGTGGATACCGACGACTGGGTCGTTGTGCGCAACGGAGAAGGCGGAAAAGAATTCATCGGGTATGATTTTCTGACCTCTGAATCCGTTATCACCCGCTATCGAAAAGTAAAGACCAGGGATAGCGAGTATTTCCAACTGGTGCTGGACAAAACTCCATTTTATGCTGAATCCGGCGGACAGGTTGGCGACCGCGGCTTTATCATCAGCGGGAACCAGATCATTTCGGTGGAAAATACGCTGAAGGAGCATGATTTGATTTTCCATGTTGTGAGAGAATTACCTGAAAATACAGAACTTCCGGTGACGGCGCAGGTGGATGCCGCCTTGCGAAAGGCCACCGAAAACAATCATTCGGCCACGCACCTGCTGCACGCGGCGTTGAGAACGGTACTCGGAAAACATGTT
>JBLNAN010000186.1:0-3395 GCA_050259355.1 Syntrophothermus sp.
ACATTGATTCCCAGCAGCACCCTGTAAAAATCATCCCCGAACCTTACAAGCCGTCGCCTGAAAGAATGGAGAAGCAGGGATTCGTTCAGATAGACTGTCTGTTCGGCTTCGCCTGCAACCCCTGCGCCTTTGCCTGCAAGCAGGGAGCGATCACCAAATCCTCCACCAGCGCGGTTCCGGCGATCGATTTTGACAAATGTACCGGGTGCATGGATTGTGTTTTTCAATGCCCCGGACTGGCCATTTTCGGTTATAATCTCAAAAAAGACTGGCTCTTTCTGCCCATTGAATACGAGGCACAGGAAGGAGCAGAAGTGTTTCTGGTCGACAACCAGGGAACAAAGCTGGGTGAAGGCATGATCGAGAAGATCCTGCGCAAGCCGAACAAAACCAACATTGCCAGGGTTAAATCTTCCACGCTGCATGGCGAAGAGCTTTCAACCGTGAGAGGTTTCATCGTGAAGAGCAATTATCCGGAGTCTGTTCAGTTTACCGGATACATGCAGGAAAAAGAAATTCCTACTTACGTTTGTCATTGTGATGATGTCACGCTGGATGAGATCATGGAAACCATCGGCGACAGAAAATTCATTTCTGTTGATGAAATCAAGCATACCACCCGTCTGGGTATGGGTGCCTGCCGAGGAAAACGCTGTATCAAACGTTTGAAGACCCGTTTGGCGGGGACCGGCATTTCCATCGTTGGGGAACCTACTCCCCGGGGACCTCTTTCCAACCAGGTAGCCATGGGAGAACTTTACCCGAGGACTGTCCATGAGAAGGTAATCACGAATATCAATGGCAACCCTACACAAAAAATCAAGGTAAAATCACTGGTGGTTGGCGGTGGAATCGCGGGCAGCGCCCTGTTCAGATACCTGAGTGAAGCCGGAATGGAGCCTGTTCTTGCCAATTATGGCAGGGGTGCTTCCTGGCGAAACATCGCCGGGGGAAGACCCAATTTCTCACTCCCCGAGCTGGCCGATATTGCCACCAACAACCATGAAATTTTCAAGCAGCTTCACAAGATCAGGGACATCAATTACCGCCCGATCAATTATGTGACTTTTGCCCACGATGAGCCGATGTATAACGCACTGGTTGAGTCCATGAGCTGGTCGGATGCTTACATGGTGGATCCAAAGGATTTTGCAAAGGAGATTTCTCCCCGCATCAATCCTGATATGAAAAACTACCTTTCGGCGCTCATCACCCGCGACTGCTGGCAGGCAACGCCGGGGAGGGTTATTGACCTGATTCGTCGCCTGGGCATTGAAAAGGGTGGCAGGGTTGAGGAAGACTGCAAGCTTATCGATATCCGCAAAGAAGGCAATACCTATTTCGCCCTCGTTACCAATCACGAAAAGAAATACGTGGAATATGAAACGGAGATTTTTATAAATGCACTGGGACCGGAAGGTGAAAAGTTTGCCCGCTCCCTCGGCATTGAAACCGGCCTTTTCCCCGTAAAACACCAGGCATTCATTACGCGCCGTTTGCCCATGATG
Organism: Syntrophothermus sp.; assembly: GCA_050259355.1. Classification (GTDB taxonomy): domain Bacteria; phylum Bacteroidota; class Bacteroidia; order Bacteroidales; family FEN-979; genus FEN-979. The sequence continues at coordinate 1,509 of JBLNAN010000186.1, forward strand.
GGTGTTAACGGTGATCCGCTCGGGATGCTCATCGACCGTCGCCGGTACAAGGGTTTTGTTGCCGTCTATGGTCAGCAGCTGGCAGAGACCGGTCAGATCATCGGTTGTGCATCACCCATGTTTGAGCCCCAGGAAGCTGACAAGAACATCAAGATCAACTCAGAAGAGTTTGCAGAGATTGCAGCCGAGATTTTCACCAACTGGATCCCCGAACTTGCATCCGTGGGATTCCAGGCCGTTTGGGCAGGCTATTATGTAGAACCCAGGATGATCATCGATCCGGAACTGGGACTCTTCCTTGGCTTGCGCGGACAAGGATTCATGCTCAGCCAGTATATTGCCAGGATGTACGTGGATAAGCTGACCGGAAAAGAAGTGCCGGCATATTTCTCACGGCTGGCCATGAGTGGCGACGGAATGCTGGAAAAAGCATTTAAATAGGATTTATGAGATAGGAATTATGAATTGTGATTCAGATTCAGGATTTTTGATTCAGACTCTTGATTCAGATTCTTGATTCAGATTAATTCAGATTCTTTAATCAGATTCAAGATTCTCGAATCTGAATCATAATTCATAAATCATAATTCATAAATTTGATTGCAGTCAGGGACTGCAATCAACGAGAAGCCTGCCGACTGCCGACTGTGGACTGCCGACTATCCTGGTAAAAATATCGCCTTGATAATGTGGCTTGCCATTTTAGGGTTTTCTTTCAGCCGGCGGGTGGAATAACCAAACCATTCTTTGCCGAAAGGAACATAGACCCGCATCCGGTGACCTTTTTCAACGATTGATCTGCGGAGTTCGGGAGTCACGCCATACAGCATCTGAAATTCGTATTTCTCCTTCGGAAGCTTGTATTTTCCGATCAGACGAAGCGCATTTTCCACGAGGTATTTATCGTGGGTCGCGATGGCAGGATACATTCCCTGGCTCATCATATATTCAAGAATCTCCAGATAGTTTTTGTTGATCTCGTGGTAATTCTTGTAGGCGATTTCAGCAGGTTCAACATAAATCCCCTTGCAGAGCCTGAAATTAAGGGGCGTTTCCGGCGAGTTGAGGTCTGAAAGTTTTTTCACGTCATCCAGTGTTCTTTTCAGATAAGCCTGCACAACCAGTCCGGTATTTTCGGGAAATTCCTTCTTCAGCTTTCTGAAAAGCTCGATCTCCAGGTCGGTACAAGGCGAATCTTCCATGTCGATACGAACAAAATTGTTGCAGGAGGCTGCTTTTGCAACGATTTCGCGGATGTTACGGTAGCAGGTTTCCTTATCGAGGAGCAGCCCGAACGAAGTAGGTTTCAATGAATAATTCCCGTTGATCTTTTCAGCCTGGAATTTATCTATGATCCGGAGATAATCTTCCCGGTTCCGGTCGGCCTCCTGCAGGTCCGTGATGAATTCTCCAAGCAGGTCAATGGTGACCATGATGCCCTGGGAATTGAGTTCCCTTGAAGCCCTGATGGCATCATCAATGGTTTCTCCTGCAATATATTTTTTCGAAAAGATCCAGATCAGTTTTTTTGGCATAAAAGGAAGCATGCCGGCAATCATTTTATTTATCATATTTGCATTTGATTAGGTCAGAATGATAAGGACAAAATTAACATTGTAAGGGTGATCAATTCAAAAATAATAAAAATATCGCTATATTTGATATTATCGATTTTATAGGATCGTCCATTTCAGGCATTGTTTCATCAAGGAGATGAACAAATATTTGTAATTCACGAGATTAATTTTTAATTTTGCAGACTTTTTGAAAGGGAGGGCGCGTGATGAATCATATGAGACAGTTTATCATTCCCTTTAGCGGACTTAAGACCGGGGAACATCATTTTGAGTTTGAAATAGATAAAAAGTTCTTTGATCATTTTGAGTT
>JBLNAN010000187.1:0-2691 GCA_050259355.1 Syntrophothermus sp.
GTTCCGGTTCGACGGGGTCACTTCCATGCTGTATTTTGATCATGGTTTCAGGGATGAATGGAACATTGATGGCTATTTCAGGGACGGGGTGGAATGGGATGCTGTTACATATTTGCAGCTGGCCAATAAGCTGGCTCACTCGATCTATCCGGGTGTGGTGACCATTGCCGAGGAAGTAAGCGGGATGCCGGGTATCTGCTTCCCCTTGAGGGACGGCGGCTTCGGATTCGATTACAGGCTGGGGATGGCCATTCCGGATTTCTGGATAAGATATCTCAAAGACAAAAAAGACGAGGAATGGGATATTCACGAGATGTGGAATGTGTTAACCAACCGTTTGCCCGGCGTAAACACCATTGCATATTGCGAATCTCATGACCAGGCGTTGGTAGGCGATCAGACCATTGCTTTTCGCCTCATGCAGAGCAATATCTATTTCCACATGCATAAGCGGGATTCGGACCTGGTGATTGACAGGGGAATGGCGCTGCACAAGATGATCCGGCTGTTTACCCTTGCCCTGGGCGGAACGGCCTACCTGAATTTCATGGGCAATGAATTCGGACATCCCGACTGGATTGATTTCCCCAGGGAAGGAAACAACTGGTCCTATCAGTACGCGAGAAGAATGTGGTCGCTGGTGGAAAACAGGGATCTGAAATATCATTTTCTCAGGGAATTTGACGTGGAGATGATCAAACTGGTGGAAAGGTATAAGTTATTTAACGACGCTTTTGCCCGCCAGATGAACATGGATGAAGTGAATAAAACCATTATCTTTGAGCGAGCCGGATTGGTTTTTATTTTCAACTTTCACCCGTTTAATTCTGTTCCTGATTACGAATTTACCGTGTTGACTCCTGGCAAATACCGGATCATCCTGAACAGTGATAACAAAAAATATGGAGGGCATGAAAGGATTGATGAAAAAACTGCGTTCTTTACACAAACAAAAAAATCTGTACAAACTTTAAAAATATACAATACCAACAGGACAGCGATGGTTTTGATGAAGGAGGATTAACTGATCCACAAAGTCAATGATATGACACAAAAGAATTTTACCCTGCTATTGCTCGTTTCCCTCATTATCGTGCTGACATCCTGCAGCAGCAATGAAGACATTCTTATTTCCAAAAATCCGGAGATGACCACCTTCCCCGCTCCGGTGGAATTACAGCGTGATACGACGATCATCGATTTGTCGGGTTATCTTCGTCATCCGAAAAAAATTGATTCAGTTTTTCTGAACAAGGGCATCAGCTGTACCTTTTCTGCAGATTCGATGCAGCTGAAACTTTTCCTTCAGGATAAAAATATTCCGCGGTTAAGTACCATAAAGATCTACTCCGATGGTTATCCTTACTGGATCCTGCTGAAAAAATCTGAAAAAATATGGTATAAATTTATTTTTGATCCCGGCAATACATCTTATAACCATGTTGAACTGGTTGGAGATATGAACAACTGGACAACGGGTAAAAATCCATTGAGTTATAAAGATGGGAAATGGCAAACGGATCTTTTTCTCTTTCCCGGACGATACGAGTATCATCTTTTACTTGATGGCAAACAGGTTCCTGATCCTTCCGATCCCGATAAAACAGAAGGAATGTACGGAGGATGGAATTCTTATTTCAAGGCAGGAAATCTTTACTCCCCCGGTGCACCTTACCTGTACACGCTGAAAGCAGAAAAAGAGAAGGTCAGTATTGGCATACAGAATAAAAACAAATGGATTTTCGTTTTCTGGCAAAATCATCACCTGGATTCTACCTTCTGGAAACCCGACAGCAACGGAATCAGCATCAGGATTCCCAGAAAGGCCAAGGATTTCGACCGTTCCTTCCTGCACGTCCTCTCGTACAATAATTCAGGCATTTCCAATACCCTTCTGATCCCGGTGATAGATGGAAAAGTACTGACCGATCCCGCTGATCTGACCCGGGAGGATCACGAGGCCATGATCATCTACAATCTGATGATTGATCGTTTTTTTAACGGGAATACCCAGAATGACCTGCCTGTAAAGGACTCGCTGGTTGACAAGCGGCTGAACTTCATGGGAGGCGATCTTCCCGGCATCCTCGATAAAATTGAAGAAAATTACTTCACCAACCTGGGTGTAAATACTTTATGGATTTCCCCGGTAGCTTCGGCCCCTGCAGATGCCTGGCCTGATTTCTCACAAAATTTCCGTAAAAGCACGGGGTATCACGGATACTGGCCCGTTTCACTATCTGCCGTTGAAAAGAGATTCGGCACCGCGGATGATCTCAAATCCATGGTGGAAGAAGCGCACAGTAAAGATCTGAATGTACTCCTGGATATGGTTTCCAACCGTCTTCACAAATCCAGCGTGCTTTACCAGCAGAATCCAGGATGGTTCACGCCCCCGTTGCTGACCAATAAAAAGAAGAACGTAAGACTGTGGAAAGAACAGCCCTATACCACCTGGTTTGATGATTTTCTTCCAACGCTGGATCTTTCCAATGAGGAGGTCACCTCGATGATGAGTGATTCAGCCATATACTGGATCAAGGCTTTTGAACTGGATGGTTTCCGGCACGATGCAATCAATCACGTGAGTGATGCTTATTGGAAAATGCTCACCCGTAAATTACAGGAAAATATAATCATTCCTGATAAACACCCGGTTTTTCAGATTGGTGAAGATTTCGGCACGAGGGA
>JBLNAN010000188.1:0-6261 GCA_050259355.1 Syntrophothermus sp.
ATAATTAATCTGGAAGAAGTAACAGCAATAATAAAAGCAAAGATAGATACAGCACTTGAGGAATTTTTCCGGAAGAACAAGACCGGGAAATCCGAGGCAGACATGTTACGGTTTCAGTTCTACATGATGTACTGCACGCAGGAACAGGTTAAGGATATCGTTTTAAATGACATTTACAGATTTCATCAGATCTACGGATATTCTTTTACCAATAAAAAAATAACCATTATCCCCGATGAAATCTTTGCACCCAATCCGGATGGAAAACCCTCCAATAATCTGGAGATCAAACTGGACAATTTTGATCCAAATTCTAAAATAATAAGTTTAACCGGTGAATTGCATAGCACGGAAACAGACCAGAAACTGAAGGAAATGCTTGAAAATAACCGGGATATCAGGTACGCCCATACGTTTTCAGGGCCTGAAAACTGGTTGATCTCTTATAAAGAAACATTCAACTCAGATGGATATGGCGTTGGTTTATTAAATACTTTTGAAATTCAATTGATTAATAAAAAAGAATAAACCTTATGAAAATAATTTTCATTCCGTTTCTATTTCTGATTATTCATTGTACCGCTCAGACAAGCATATCCAATCATTATTATTTTCCAATCAGTAATTTCTTTAACGAAAAATCCTATTGCTTCATCAATCAGAATGATACAACCGATATCCCGGTATGGAGAATGAAGACAATAATCCTAAAAAAGGATACCCTTTTTCAAACTTCCATTTTTGACAACAAAAACAGGATCATCGAGATCATGACTGAAAAAGTAGTAAAAGGAATTTCCAGAATACAACATTACACGCTTTTCAGTTATGACAAACAAGGAAGTAAACATTCATCGGATTGCCAGATCCTGGATTCCGTGGTTTTCAATGAGCAACAAAAGATCAATGAATCCATTCAGTGGAAAGTGCATTTTAAAGATTTCAGTTCATCGAACACCTGCGAACTTACCAAGATACGGGTACTGAAAAATACTGAAGAAAATCAGAATACTTATTCGGACCTGATGCGGTTTGTCGTCCTGGAAACCAAGTACGGCTATGAATATTACATGACGGCCGTTTATCAAAAGAATAAGGGATTGGTTGCCTATAAAGTTAACCTGCCGGGAGGTGTAACAAAAAATTATATTCTGAAAGAAATAAAATAAGTGAAATCAGCATCATGAAAAATAAAATATTTCTATTCCTATTATTTTCAGGAATTTTACAATTAAATGCCCAGAATGATGATTTAAAGACCAATATTGAAAATATTCTGAAAACAAAAAAGGCCAGGGTGGGCGTTGCCATCACCGTGAAAAATGAAACGGTGATCATCAACAATGACTTTCATTACCCGATGCAGAGTGTTTTCAAGTTTCCGATTGCCCTGGCTGTTCTTTCACAGGCCGACAGGGGCAAATTTTCTCTGGATCAGAAAATAATAATCACGAAAAAAGATCTGCTGCCTGAAACCTGGAGCCCGATCAGGGATAAATACCCGGATGGGACTACGCTTACATTGAGTGAGATCATTGAATATACCGTTTCACAAAGCGACAATAATGGTTGTGATATTTTATTAAGACTGATCGGGGGAAGCGATTCTGCAGAAAGTTTTTTAAAAAGAAATCATTTTGAAAATATCTCTATAAAAGCGAACGAGGAGGAGATGCACAGAGACTGGGATACGCAGTACCGTAACTGGACAACGCCTGCAGCCATGAATGATATTCTGAGAGCTGCCTATTACAATGCGGATCATCTGCTCTCCGTGAACAGCCATGAGTTTATCTGGCGGGTAATGACAGAAACCACAACGGGACCAAAGCGTTTGAAAGGACAATTACCTGAAAACACCATCGTGGCGCATAAAACCGGTTCATCGGGTTCTAAAGACGGCTTTTCACCTGCCACCAATGACGTCGGCGTAATCATACTGCCGGATCAGCAGGTGATTTTCATCAGTGTTCTGGTAGCGGACAGCAAAGAAACGCCTGAAACCAACGAGAAAATCATTTCAGACATTGCAAAGCTGGCATGGGATTACTGGAACGCAATTAACAATTAACAATTAACAAGTAAATGGAAAAACAATTTTACGCGGTATATTTAATTCCGGCCAGACCTGATTTTGCAATTACCATGACCGATGACGAAAGGGCTATTATGTTACAGCATGTAGCCTACTGGACGGAAAAAATGAAGCAGGGAAAGGTGTATGCTTTTGGTCCGGTGCTGGATCCGGAGGAGATATACGGATTGGGTGTTGTAGGCGTAGAAAGTGAAGATGAACTGAAAGATTTTATTGCAAATGATCCTGCAGGAAAAATTAATACATATGAATATTTCCCGATGAAGGCAATTGTACCTGAAAAATAATAACCGGGACTATTTATTGATGAAAAAGTGGATAACCTGTATCTCCTCCACACGCCTGGTCACACAGCCGGCTCGATGAGCATGATCATTGATGATGAAATTGCCCTTGCCGGGGATACGCTTTTTGGTGTTTTCAAAGGATCAGTGTTTCCACCTTACGCCGAGGATGAGGAACTTATGATCAAAAGCTGGAAGATCTTGTTAAGTACAAATTGTAAATTGTTTATGCCTTCGCATGGTACTTCCATTACCAGATCATTACTGGAAAAATCATTTAAAAGAAGAGCCAAAAGCCATGAATGAAAAAATCTCCTTATCTGAATTAAGGAAAGCTGTAAATGAAATGGCTGCAAAGGTGAATATACCTGCACCATCGTTGGCTTATTATTTCATACCCAATCAGGATGCCCATCCTTATATTGAAATTGATAATAACGGGCAGATGAATTACGTAATTTCAGAAAGGGGCCAGGAATATCAAAGAAATATAACTGATGATCCCGATGAGCTGCTGTACTTGTTATTCGAAAATGTCACCAGAAATATGGCCAGTGATTACGAACTGGCAAACAGAAAAGAAGGACAGGATATGCGGCATATTCTTTTCTCGAAGCAGGAGGAACTGCTGGGAATTTTGAATGAAAACTGGAAAAAAAGGAAAATCGAAGAACATAAACAGGTGATAAAAGCTTCTGCCCTACGCGATTCTTACTGTAATAAATTGAGAGCAAAAGGATTTTCAGAAAGGGAAATTGCAAGATTGTCTCTTGAAAAATATCCATTGTCATAATATCGGATCGTTTTTTTCACCAACTTTACATCCTATACAAATTTATTTTACATGAAGACGAAAATCAGATTGTTCGTCCCCTTGATTACAGTAGTATTACTGGCGGGATGTGCCAAATATTTCGACAAGGATAAAATGATCCTTGATAACTGGACGCCAGATTTCGCACTGCCGCTGGTTGACGACAGCATTACCTTCGAGAAAGGTCTCGAGGTGGGTGGTGCCGAGAAAAATTTTATCATAGATGAATCAGGAAATATATCCATCCTGTTTTACTACAATGCTGATGCGTTTGGAATAACGCCATCCACCCTGCTTGGACAAATTTCGCCCCAGCTTGATTATTCACACCAGTTTACTGTGCAGGAACAGCAAATCATCCAGGCACAGGATTATATCCTGCCCCCCGAAACTGTTCCCCTGAATCTGAACGAGCAGAACCCGGATGTACGGATGGACAGAATTATGATTAAGCGGGGCTCGATACATTTAAATTGTTTCAGCGATTTCAATAATGCCGGAAGTCTGAGCATCACCATTCCGGAAGCCACGAAGGGTGGCCATGTATTCACTTTTAACCTCTTACCTTTCAAACAAGGCCAGAGCGATCAGCAGATTGATCTTTCGGGAGTGCTGATCAACATGGCGTCCAATCCGGGACAGATCAGCATGCAGATCAGCGGTATCATCAAAAAAGGCAGCAGTCCGGCTGCCGGACAAGCCACCATGTGTTCCGCCACCCTGAGAATCGATACCATCGGCTTGTTCGAGGGATATTTTGGGAACAGGGTGATGGAATTGGGTGAAGAATATGTTAAAATCAATGTTTTCAATAATGCCTTTGCACTGGGAACGCTGTACTTTGAAGAACCAAGTGCCTCGGTGACCGTGGTCAATTCACTGGGAATACCCATGAAAGTTACCATTGAAGAACTCAAATCGGTCAACCTTCAGTCGAATGTGGTTTATGATATTACCAATCAGCTTGGATCCAATTCGATCATTGATATTGCTGCACCGCTGATCACAGACCCGAATCCGAAGAAAAAGTCGGTGGAATTTACCAACCTGAACACCAACAACAGCATGAATTCTTTCATCAACATTAAACCTGACCGGGTATACTACAAACTGAAAGCGGAGCTCAATCCAAACAACACCGGATCGAATTTCCTGCGGGATACCAGTTCATTCAAAGCCGATCTGAAGGTCAAATTCCCGCTCTATGGATATTTTGACAACCTGACCGTCCAGGATACTTTTCCTTTCAATCTTGCAGAACAGAAGGATATTACACAAATGCTGCTCCGCACGGCCATTACCAATGGCCTTCCGCTTATGGCGAGAATGCAGGTATATTTTGTTGATGACCGCTTCAACAAGCTGGACTCGCTGACCGGTACAGATAACATATTTATTAAAGAAGCCCCGGTTGATCCGGCCACCCACCTGCCCTACCACGGGATGTATGGCGTAAAAGACACTTCCTTCCTGCTTGATGAGGCAAGAATCAAGAAGCTTCAGCAGGCTAAAAAAATGCTCGTAAAAGCCGTGATGAACACTTCGGGAGGTGGTCAGTCACCAGTCAAAATTAAAGCGGATCAGGCACTGAAACTGAGATTTTCAGCCATGATCAAGATTAATCATCAGATAGACCAGTAAAACTAAAAAACAAATGAAACTGAAAATATATCTCTTCTTCATCGGAATACTGGTCTTGCCTTTCACCCTTGCGGCCCAGAATGAACTCACGCTTTATCAGATGAATCGGCTGCCCCAAAGGATGAATGTAAATCCTGCTTTCATGCCTGATCATAGCTACATGGGGATTCCATTTCTTTCCAACCTGAAATTCAGTCAGACACAACCATTTCGCTACAACCAGGTGATCACGAAGAGAGAGGATGATACGCTTGTTGTGAAGACCCAGAATTTTCTTGACGCCATGGAGAAAAACAGCAGGGTACACAATACTTTCAGCTGGGCCATCTTCGAGTTCGGTTTGCCGGTAGCTTCGGGGAAATACTACCTTCATTTCGGACTGAAACAGATATTGTCACAGGATGTTTACCTGCCCTATGACCTGATGAACATGGTGTGGCATGGAAACGGATCCCCGGAATATCTTGGAAAAACCACCTATTTCAATACCCGGGTGGGTGGTTCAGCTTACGATGAATGGTCTGCCGGATTTTCGGGAAAATTCCTGAATGATAAGCTTGCCGTTGGCATCACCGCGAAATATCTGTCGGGGCGATTTAACATCAAAACCAAAAAAGCCGATTTCAGCTTTTACACTTCTCCCGATTTTTATGATATCTACATTAGTTCCGACCTTGAAATTCAGACCACCGGCATTGATAATGCTGAAAATTACTTTGATCAGCCAACCATGTCGATTATTTTCCCTGGAAACCGGGGTCTGGCTGCCGACCTGGGTGCATCGTACCAGATCAGCAACAAGTTCGGGATCAGCGCCAGCGTGACCGACCTCGGATTTATCCGCTGGAGGAAGCAAACCATGACCTATGTAAGCAAAGAACCCGGGCAGCAGTTTGTTTACAAAGGGATGACCATAGGCGATTTTGCAGATATGTTCACCGATTTCAGCAGTTTTGGCAAGAATATCACCGACAGCATCATTAATCTGGTTGAAGTGGATTCCATTGAAGGGGAAAAATACACTTCCGGAATACCCGTGGGTTATAACCTTGCCGGGAATTACCGCATTAATGATCGCAGTTCGGCCACCCTGCTGCTCCATGGCATGTCGTGCAACCATCATTTCTATCCTGCCCTTTCCGCGGGTTATTCAATCAACGCCACCAGCTGGTTTGGGCTGAACGTAACGTACAACCTTTATAACTACCAGTACTACAATGTCGGCCTGGGTCTGAGACTGGGTGGCAAAGGATTTCAGTTTTATGTCGTTACCGATAACCTTCCCGGGATCATCTTCCCCCGGGGAACGAACAATTACGGGGTGCAGTTTGGTTTGAATGTGGGACTATGATTCACGATTTACGATTCACGATTTATGATTCACGATTCACGATTTATGATTCACGAGTTAAAATTGTGTCCCTGGT
>JBLNAN010000189.1:0-2756 GCA_050259355.1 Syntrophothermus sp.
GGTTGTGGCTTCATGTAGCTTCCTTTCTTGCCATGTTCTTGCTGGTACTTCTGGCAGTGATGATGATAGGAAAGGCACTTGAAAAAGTGGTGGACCTGGTGGGAATGGACCTGTTGAATCATTTGGCCGGAGGATTGTTCGGGCTACTGAAGGGCTTTCTGATCGTAAGTATCCTGTTGTATATCCTCGGCGAGGGAGATCCAAAATCAAGATTTGTAAGCAAGGAACTGAAAGAAAAATCCATGTTCTATTCCTCCCTGCAACCGGTATTTCCAAAGCTGATTAACATTTTTTCAGTGAAAAGTGAAAAATGAAAAATGAAAAAAGAAAGTGAAGAATGAAAAGAGGAAATGAAGAATGATATTCACGAAACTCACGTAATTCACGTAATTCACGTCTGATGAATCCTGATAAAATTCGTTCCTCCCGGTTTCGCTGGTATCCCCGCTAACAGCAGGAACATCTTTCCTTTTGAGATATAGCCTTTTTGTATCAAGGTTTCTTCTGCCAGCCTGGTCATGGTATCTACATCTGTCGGATGATCCTTTACCAGTATGGGCTTTATTCCCCAAAGCAGATTCAGTCCATGATACACCCGGATGCCGGTGGTAAGTGCAAAGACAGGAATTTTTGGTCTTTCCGCTGCCACGAAGGCAGCGCTTCGTCCGCTGGTGGTGAGCACCACGATGCCCGTTAGCGGTATGATCTGACCAATATGGTTGGTGGCAAGACTGAGTGCAACAACAGGCGTGTCTCCCTCGGGGGGATATCTTTTGAACTTGATCTTTGATTCCACATCGCAGCAGATCCTGTTCATCATTTCCACGGCTTTGACCGGGAAAGAGCCCATGGCGGTTTCACCCGACAACATGATCGCGTCGGTACCGTCGATGATGGCATTGGCTACATCGCTTGCCTCTGCCCGGGTAGGTCTCGGCTCGTGGATCATGCTTTCCAGCATCTGCGTGGCGGTGATCACGGGTTTGCCGGCACGGTTACACATTTCAATGATCTTCTTTTGCAGCATCGGTACCCGCTCCGGACTGATCTCCACGCCCAGATCACCTCTTGCTACCATAATCCCGTTTGTTTCACCTATAATTTCCTTCAGGTGTTCGATCGCCTGTGGTTTTTCGATTTTGGCAATTACCGGCGTGGAATATCCTTTCCCGCTGATGATCTTTTTCAGTTCCCGCACGTCATCAGCTTTTCTGACGAAACTCAGTGAGATCCAGTCCACCCCCTGGGAAAGTCCGAATTCAAGGTCGGCCAGATCTTTTTCAGTCATTGATGGCAGGCTCAGATTCAGGTTGGGAAAATTGACCCCCTTTCGGCTGCCAAGTCTTCCTCCTTCTTTCACCACGCAGCTCACCTGATTACCCTTAATTTCCTTTACAATGAATTCCAGCAGCCCGTCGGCCAGGAGGACCTGCATGCCCGGTTGTGCTTCGGCGGCCAGGGAAGGATAATCGATGGGAATGAATTTTTCCTGACGGGAATAATCCTTTTCAGGAACAAGTGTTACCATTTCATTTTCAGCCAGATTCATTGAATCGCCCGGCAGATTGCCAACCCTGATTTTAGGGCCCTGCAGATCCTGAAGAATGGTGATGGGTGTATTCAGCTCATCGGCAATTTCCCTGATATAACGGATCACTTTTTCATGATCCTCGTATTTTCCGTGCGAAAAATTCAGCCTGGCAACATCCATCCCTCCCCGGATAAGTTCCCTGATAACCTCTGGTTTGCTACTGGCCGGACCTATGGTTGCTACAATTTTCGTCCGTCTTACTGGAAATTCCATAACTGCTTTTTTTTTGCAAAAATATAATATATATGAGAACCGGAAATACATAACATCCTAAAAAGATGATTGTACTGGAGGTATTGCAGGGGCAAAAGATTTAAACCTAACATTTACAAAGTATAATTTTATCCAGACTCCAGCATAATATACAAAGAATAATCATATGAAGCTTTTGCTTACATAAATATTTTGAAGATTTCTTTAACCCAAAACAATAATCCTTCAAATTTGAAGACTGAAAATCAAGAATTACAGCTGCATAAGAATCATTATTTGACCATTTAATTTTAAAGCTGATCCGGGATTTTTTCTGGTTCGACCTAATGCGGATAACTTCCCTTCTGGTGTTGCCATGGAAAAACGTGACCTAAATCGGCCCTAGTATTACCTAATCATTCATCTAAAAATTGAAGTATGAAAAAGTTGTTACTCTTGTTAGCAATCCTGTTAACCTTGGGATTGAATCCTGCCAAAGCGACGATCCGGCTAGTGCCATCCGTTTACCCGACCATTCATGAGGCAGTGGCAGCTGCTGTAGCAGGTGATGTCATCCATGTTGAGACCGGAATCATTATTGAAACGGCTCTCACTGACATTGATAAATCGATTACCATCGAAGGAGAAGGGGCAGCAAATTCACTCATTCGCATTTCAGGCACAGGGCATATTTTTAAAATTTCAGCAGATGGGGTCACTATTAAGGGTCTGAAAATTCTTAAAATAGATAACCTGGGTGTCCAAAATATTATTGGAATACAGGCTAACAATTTTACACTTGAAAATTGTACCGTTCAAGGACAATATTTTTTCGGAGATGAAGGCCCGGCTGCAAGGGCTATGGAATTTTATGCCGGGACTTTTTCCGGTCAGGTAATAACAGGAAATACCTTTTTGGCTGTACGTCAGCCGGCATATATTAATGGTACTCATACCGGTACCATTTCCAACA
>JBLNAN010000190.1:0-11124 GCA_050259355.1 Syntrophothermus sp.
AAGGCAATGAAGGCGCCGTTTCTGTATTTTTCCGGAAACGAACTGCCCGTGTAGAAAACCATGGCATTGGGCGCCCAGTGACCGGGAAAGGCAATAACCGGTTTTCCGTACTTTCCGCATCTTCCCTCCTTTTTCCCGTCGCCGCCATATTCCGGAGCCAACACTCTTTTCTGCTGTATCTGGTCATAATAACAATAAGGCCATCCAAAATCAGCGCCCCGGGTTACCATAAACATTTCCTCGGCAGGTAGCTCAGCGCCCTGTTGCAACGTGTACAGTTTCGGGAAGTTCTGATACAGTTGGTCCCGGCCATGCTGCATCACGAAAAGCTGATCAATGGTCCGGTTCCAGTCCAGCCCAACGGTATTCCGGATACCTGCCCCGTAGCGAATGCCATTTTTGAAGGTTTGTCCGGTCTTGTCGGCCCTGAACTGCCAGATCCCCGCGGAAGTTTCGAGCTGTGGACAAGGGTCCATCCCCATGGATCCTTCTGATCTGTCTCTTTTCTGGCAGGAATTTGAAGGAGCACCAATGTTCACATAGAGGTTGCCGGCATCGTCAAGGGTGATGGATTTTGATCCGTGCTGGTTGTTTTCAGAAAAACCTGAAATCAGCACTTCCGGTTTTTCCGGATTGACAACTTCATTGTTTTTCAAGTCATACCTGTAGACAGCATTATCGGACGATGCATAGAGATAATTTCCACTGATGGCGATGCCCGTACCGGTGTAGTCACCAAAACTTTTGTACACCTGGTATTTCCCGCTTGTTGCATTCTTCCTGAGGATGATGATCCCCTTGCCATTCAGCAGGGTACTCAGTTTCACATAAATATCACCCCCGGGACTGACCACTATATGGCGGTTCCTTCCAAGTTCCTCCACCACGACAGTTGCTTTAAATCCCGCGGGGAGGATCAGTTGCTGGGCATTTGCCACAGACAGAAAGAGGAAGAGGAAGAGGAAGAGGAAGAGTATGGAAATAAAATATTTCATGACATTTTCTTTTCAATATAAGAAAAAACCATGAAAATTTTCAATAATCGGGCCAGTGGAAATGATCCGTGATATTAACCCTTCATGAAATTTCTAAAAAACAAGGGAATGGTTTCAATGCCCCGGAAGAAGTTTTCCAAAGGGAAATTTTCATTTGGAGAGTGAATTGCATCCGATTCAAGTCCGAAACCCATCAAAATAGATTTCACTCCCAGGATCTGTTCAAACTCCGAAATGATCGGAATGCTGCCACCGCTCCGCACCGGAATCGGTTTTTTGCCGAAAGTGGTTTCCATTGCCTTGCTGGCAGCCATGAAACCGCGGGTGTTGATGGGTGAAACGTATGCCTGGCCACCATGGAGTGCACTAACCGTCACCTTCACATAAGGCGGGGCAATGGCAATGATATGCTTTTCAAATAGTTCAGCGATTTTCCGGTGATCCTGCTCCGGAACAAGACGCATGGATATTTTTGCGCCAGCCCTGGATGGAAGAACAGTCTTGGAACCTTCACCGATATACCCGCTCCAGATACCGTTTACATCCAGTGAAGGACGTATGCCGGTTCTTTCTTTTGTGGTATATCCTACTTCACCAAACAACGCCTCAACCTCAACAGACTTCTTGTATTCCTGCTCATCATAGGGCGCTTTGGCCATTTCGTCACGTTCTTCCTGGCTTATCACGATTACATCATCATAAAAACCAGGAATGGTGATCCTGCCATTAACATCCGTTAAACCGGCAATCATTTTAGCGAGAACATTGGCAGGATTGGCCACAGCACCGCCAAATATTCCGGAATGGAGATCACGCGAAGGCCCGGTAACTTCCACCTGCATGTAAGCAAGCCCGCGCAAACCAACCGTTATAGACGGGATCTGCATGGAAATCATTCCGGTATCTGAGACCAGGATGATATCCGATTTTAGCTTTTCCTTATGTTGACGACAGAAATCCGGAAGATTGGGAGATCCGATCTCTTCTTCCCCTTCAATCATGAATTTTATATTGCAGGGCAGCGTATTCGTTCTTACCATCAGCTCGAACGCCTTGGCCTGCATGAAAGATTGTCCCTTGTCATCATCAGCACCGCGGCCATAGATCTTTCCGTCACGGATCTCCGGCTTGAAAGGCTGTGACTCCCATAACTCGATGGGATCGACCGGCATCACGTCATAATGCCCATATACCAGCACCGTGGGTAAATCCGGATCAATGATTTTTTCGGCGTAAACAACTGGGTTGCCCTCCGAGGGCAGGATCTCAGCAACATCGGCGCCCGCCTCCCGCAGTATCTTCCTCCAGTATTCAGCCGCCCGAAGCATATCATCTTTTTTTTCAGAATCTATACTGACGGATGGTATTTTGATGAGTCCGAAAAGTTCCTGAAGAAAGCGGTCACGATGTAATTCAATATACTCTTTGATTTCCTGCATTAATAAGTTATTTTTAGAAAATTATTACCGGAAGGAGCAAAATCCAATCCGGTAGCAAATTTACAATTTTTTGAGGCTGGCAGAGTTTGTTATTTAACTTTGCTAATGGAGACAAAACAAGTATTATGGATAAATATTCATATTTGAATAATTTAGACAATGCTGTCCTGGATGAATTGTTCGAACAATACAAGCAGGACCCGTCAAAGGTAGATGAGAGCTGGAGAAAATTTTTCGAGGGGTTTGAGTTCTGCAGGACCAACTATAAAGCCGAGAATGGGCATGCATTTCTGGTTCCCAATGAATTCAAGGTAATCAATCTGATCAACGGGTACCGCTCCAGGGGGCATTTGTTCACCCGGACCAACCCGGTCAGGACCCGCCGGAAATACACGCCGACACTTGACATTGAGAATTTCGGGATCGGGAAAGAGGAGCTGGGAAAGACTTTCCAGGCTGGAAAAGAGATTGGAATAGGAAATACAACACTTCAAAAAATCATCGACCGTTTGAACCAGACCTATTGCCAGTCGATAGGTGCAGAATTCATGTATATCCGCAGACCCGACATGCTTGAATGGTTGCGGCACAAAATGGAAGACACGGCCAACACGCCTGCATTTGATATTTCTAAAAAAGAGCATATCCTGGAGAAACTTTCAGAAGGGGTGATTTTTGAGAAATTCGTACATAAAAAGTTTCCGGGACAGAAGCGGTTTTCTCTCCAGGGCTCGGAAACGCTCATTCCTGCCCTTGACGAGATCATGGAAAAGGGATCGGAACTTGGTGTTGAAGAGATCATCATCGGAATGCCCCACCGGGGCCGACTAAATGTACTGGCCCATATTCTGGCAAAGCCTTATCCTACAATTTTCTCTGAATTTGAAGGAAAAGAATACCTGGATGAAGAACTGCTTGGCGATGTAAAATATCATCTCGGCTTTACCAATGAAATCGCGACCCGTTCAGGGAAAAAACTCCGCGTTACCATGGCCCCGAATCCGTCGCACCTGGAAGCTGTTGACCCGGTGGTGGAAGGGATCACACGGGCAAGGCTGGATCATGCCTACCAGGGCGATACAAACAAAATCATTCCTGTTCTCATTCACGGTGATGCATCCATTTCAGGACAGGGAATCGTGTATGAAGTTCTGCAGATGGCTGAACTGAAAGGCTACGGTGACGGTGGCACCATCCACCTGGTGGTGAATAATCAACTCGGTTTTACCACCAATTATCTCGACGGGCGGTCGAGTACCTACTGTACCGACGTGGCTAAAACCTTGCTCTGTCCGGTTTTTCATGTCAATGCAGATGATGTCGAGGCAGTGGTGTACACCTTGCAGATGGCGATCGAATTCCGGCAGGCTTTTCACAAGGATGTTTTTATTGATCTTCTGGGTTACAGGAAATACGGGCATAATGAAAGCGACGAGCCAAGATTTACCCAGCCTATCCTGTACAAAGCCATTGAATCACATCCCGATCCCATGGAGCTTTACCTTGACAAACTGAGGGAAGAAGGGTTTCAGGAAAAGATCGGTCATGAAAAAATCAGAAAAGACATAACCGAAAAACTGGAGTCAGGGCTGGAATCTTCAAAAGAGATCAGTAAAGGCGACATCACGGCTTTTCTTGGCGGTTTATGGAAACATATCCGGAGGGCATCACCCGAGGATTTCTTTGTATCGCCGGTTACCGCGGTGAGTGAAGAAATTCTTCTGGAAATCGGAAAGGCCATTACATCGCTTCCCCCCGAAAAACAATTCTTCAAAAAGATCGTGAAGCTCCAGGAAGAAAGAAAAGCCATGCTTGAACCAGGTGCCAGTCTTGACTGGGCCATGGGCGAACTGCTTGCCTATGGAACACTGGTGAAGGAAGGTAAACAAGTGAGGCTGAGCGGACAAGACACGCAGCGGGGAACATTTTCCCATCGCCATGCGGTACTCACGGTGGAAGATTCTGAAGAAACGTTCACACCACTGGTACATGTCGATCCCGGTCAGGCAAAATTTGAAGTGTATAACTCTCTCCTTTCCGAATATGGCGTTCTTGGCTTTGAATATGGTTATTCGCTGGCCTCGCCCGATACGCTGACCATTTGGGAAGCCCAGTTCGGTGATTTCAACAATGGGGCACAGGTAGTGATCGATCAGTACATCAGCAGTGCCGAAGACAAGTGGAATGTTATGAATGGGTTGGTGATGTATCTGCCGCACGGATACGAGGGCCAGGGGCCAGAGCATTCCAGCGCAAGGATGGAAAGATTTCTGGCTCTTGCCGGACATTACAACATACAGGTTGTGAATTGTACTACTCCGGCCAATCTCTTTCATCTTCTTCGCCGTCAACTTTACAGGCCATTCCGGAAACCGCTGGTACTATTCACGCCCAAAAGTCTGCTTCGCCATCCCGATTGTACTTCTCCCCTTGCTGATTTTTCTTCAGGCGGATTTAAAGAAGTGATCGATGACCCAACAATTGATCCGGCAAAAGTAAAAAGAGTTATCTTTTGCAGTGGAAAACTCTACTATGATATTCATTCTGAACGGGTTAAAGAAAGTAAAAGTGATATTGCACTGGTCAGGATCGAACAGCTTTATCCCTTGCCTCTAAAACAACTCAGGGAAGTAATTGCCCGTTATTCATTTGCTGAAAAATGGGAATGGATCCAGGAAGAGCCGGCGAATATGGGTGCATGGAAATACATCTTTCAGAATTTTGTATTTGTACCCCTTCAGCTGACCTCACGTCCTGCCTCGGGTAGTCCGGCCACAGGTTCCAGCATATTGCACAAGGCACAGCAAAAACTGATTGTGGAGAAGGCGCTGGGAAAATGTACCTGCGAGCAGGCCAATGAATCCTGCAAGCTGCATTGCGCGGAGAGAGAAGACCAGATCCTCGGACGCTGGACCAGATGAGATGCATGCACTAATATTTGTACTTTTGTTTCTGCAAGGAAAAAAGTAATGAATTAAACCAGACACCATGATTTTTGAAATTACCATTCCAAGTCCGGGCGAATCGATAACCCAGGTTCAGTTAGCCAAATGGCTGTGCAATGATGGAGATGCCGTTGAGAAGGACCAGGAGATCGTGGAAATTGATTCCGACAAGGCCTCCTTTCCCCTTTCTGCTCCAGAAAACGGCATAATTCATTTCAAAGTTGCAGAAGGTGATACCATCGCTGTGGGTGCAGTCATCGCCACGGTGGACAGTTCTGCTGAGTTTCCGCAGGAAAAATCCGAAGATAAATCCGTTGAGAAAAAGAATGAAAAGTCTCCCGTTCAGGAGGCTGAAAAACCGGTTGTAAGTAAAGAAAAAACCATACAGCAAAAGAAGATATCTCCCCAGGCTGAAAAGATTATTGAAGAAAAACATGTGAATGTTGAAGAACTTTCCGGTAAAATTGGTACCAAAAGGATCCGGAGCAAAGACGTGGAACAGTTCCTTTCGCTTCGTCAGGAATCCTCTTCCAGGAATATTGAACGGAAAAAGCTTTCAACCCTGAGGCTGAAACTGGCCGAGAGACTTGTAGCCGTAAAAAATCAGACGGCCATGCTGACAACCTTCAACGAAGTGAACCTGGCAGCGGTGATGAACATCAGGAATAAATATAATGAAGCATTCAAAGAAAAGCATGGAATATCGTTGGGTTTCATGTCTTTTTTCACAAAAGCCGTTTCACTGGCATTGAACGATTTCCCGCAGGTAAATGCCATGATTGACGGGGAAGAACTTCTGGTTCCGGATTATCATGACATCGGGATCGCCGTAAGTACACCAAAAGGTCTCGTGGTCCCCGTGATCCGGGATGTTCAACGCATGAGTATAGCAGAAATTGAGGCGAAGATCCGGGAATTGGCCGAGAAGGCCAGGAAGATGACCATCAGCATAGATGAAATGCAGGGAGGAACCTTCACCATCACCAA
Organism: Syntrophothermus sp.; assembly: GCA_050259355.1. Taxonomy (GTDB): domain Bacteria; phylum Bacteroidota; class Bacteroidia; order Bacteroidales; family FEN-979; genus FEN-979. The sequence goes on from JBLNAN010000190.1 coordinate 6,367, forward strand.
TGGCGGGGTTTTCGGAAGCCTGATGTCGACCCCCATACTGAATCCGCCTCAAAGCGCCATTCTGGGAATGCACAAGATCATGGACAGACCTGTCGCGGTGGAGGGAAAAGTGGAAATTCACCCGATGATGTACCTGGCGGTTTCTTATGATCACAGGGTCATCGATGGTAAAGAATCCGTTGGTTTCCTGGTAAAAATCAAAGAATATATTGAAGAACCCATTACAATGATCACCTCAGGGAAGGATCCCTTTACCTATTTACTCGAACTCTGATAACTCAAAAATCTGCACGCGGATATGGAATCCGTAAATAAACATGCGAAAAAAAGTTGATTTTCTGATAATAGGTTCCGGGATTGCCGGACTTACCTATGCGCTCAAAGTAGCCGAACACGGGAGTGTTTGCATCGTGACCAAGTCCAAATTAACCGATACTGCCACGAGTTATGCCCAGGGAGGAATCGCGGCGGTAACCTACAATCCCGACAGTTACGAAAAACATATCCAGGATACGATTATTGCCGGTGACGGTTTGTGTGACGAGAAAATTGTCCGGATCTGTATTACCGAGTCAACCGAAAGAATCCAGGAACTGATTGCCTGGGGAACAAAATTCGATATGACCCAGTCGGGCAAATTTGATCTGGCCAAGGAAGGCGGACATTCAGAATACAGGGTTTTGCATCATAAGGACCAGACGGGTAAAGAGATCGAGGACACGCTTATTGAGCAGGTGATGAAACATCCGAATATCGAGATCATGGAAGATCATTTTGCCATCGATATCATCACACAGCATCATTTGGGTATTGAAGTCACAAAAAAATCTACTGATATCACCTGTTACGGCGTTTACGTACTGAACACGGAACAGAAGGTGGATACAATCCTGTCGAAAGTTACCCTGTTCGCCACCGGTGGAGCAGGTCACGTATACAATGCCACCACCAATCCCATGGTTTCGACAGGTGATGGCATCGCAATGGTCTATAGGGCTAAGGGTACCATTGAGAACATGGAATTTATCCAGTTTCATCCCACGGCGCTCTATCATCCCATAGAAAAACCATCTTTTCTGATCACCGAAGCCCTGAGAGGTTTCGGCGCTGTGCTAAAAACCACCACCGGAAAAGAATTCATGCAAAAATATGATCCCCGGCTTTCACTTGCTCCCCGCGATATAGTTGCCAGGGCCATTGACAACGAATTAAAAATCAGTGGTGATGATTATGTTTACCTCGATTGCCGTCATCTCCAGAAGAATGATCTGATCAGCCACTTCCCTACCGTGTATGCAAAATGTCTCAGCATTGGTATCGACATTACCCATGACATGATTCCCGTCGTTCCGGTCGCACATTTTACCTGCGGCGGGATCAAGACCGACGAATATGCCAGGAGCTCGATAACCAATCTGTATGCTTCCGGTGAATGTGCCTGTACGGGACTGCATGGCGCCAACCGTCTCGCCTCCAACTCGCTGCTGGAATCGCTTGTTTTCTCGCACCGTGCCAGCATGGATGCATTGCAGCGCTTCCGTGACATTGAATTCCGGGAAGATATTCCCGACTGGAACGCCGAAGGGATGGTTTACAACGAGGAAATGATCCTCATCACCCAGTCGCTGAAAGAACTTCAGTCGATCATGAGCAGCTATGTCGGCATCGTAAGGTCAAATCTCAGGCTCAAGCGTGCTTTTGACAGGATGGAGATCATCTACCGGGAAACCGAGGATCTGTACGATCGTTCAATTCTTTCCACCCGCTTGTGCGAATTGCGGAACCTGATCAACGTGGCATACCTGATCATCAAAATGGCCACAAACCGGCACGAAAGCCGCGGCCTTCACTATTCAATGGATTTTCCAAGAAACATCAAAAAAAGTTAATATGCCTCTTATCCGCTCTGTCAAAGGAGTTTCGCCAAAATTCGGTAACAATTGCTTCCTGGCCGATAATGCGACCATTACGGGAGACGTGGTGACCGGCGATGACTGCAGCATCTGGTTCAACGCCGTGGTGCGCGGCGACGTGCATACCATCCGGATCGGCAACAACGTGAATATCCAGGATGGCGCCATCATTCACTGCACCTACCAGAAAGCCCCGGTCGAAATCGGAAATAACGTTTCCATCGCCCACAATGCCATCGTTCATGGGTGTACCATCCACGACAATGTCCTGATCGGGATGGGCGCCATCATTATGGATGGAGCCATCATCAACAGCAATTCAATCATCGGCGCCGGCGCACTGGTGAAAGAAGGAACAGTGGTGGAGTCGGGAAGCGTGTATGCAGGTATTCCGGCAGTCAAAATCAGGGACATTGACCAGAAACTGCTCGAGGGTCAGGTAAACAGGATATCAAGAAATTATAACATGTATGCCAGCTGGTATGATAAATAATCTACGATTCACGCGGCTTTTATTGGCCGGATTTTTATTTGTTTTTTCGTTTTCACTCCGGGCGCAGACCTTCACGGAAGTGCCATCCGCAATTTTAAATTTCTCACAAGGAGGTTTAAGCTGGGGTGATTTTGATAAGGATGGCGACCTGGATGTGGCCATCAGTGGATATACGGCGAATTATGTTCCCATGACCGCGGTATACCGCAACAAGAACGGAGAATTTCTGAAGATGGATCAGACTATTCCGGGTTTGACGGTAGGATCGGTGAACTGGGGAGATTACGATAATGACAATGATCTGGATCTGCTGATCTGCGGAACCAATTCAATGGGGGATGGAAAAACCCTGCTGTTTGAAAATGAAAATTCCACCTTCACCGAAAAGGCTTTACCCTTCACGGGAATTGCCCGGGGGGAGGCGATCTGGATGGACTACAACAATGACGGGAATCTGGATATTCTGATCAGCGGCGATACGTTGTACAATACCCCGGTGATCAGGCTTTACAAAAATAATGGCGATGAAACCTTTTCAGTTGTTTCGCAGGACCTGGTGCCCGTTCTGGAAGGCAGTGCAACCACCGGAGATTATGATAATGACGGTGATCAGGATATTTTCGTTTCAGGAACGGCTGACACGGGTTTCGTTTGTTTCCTTTACAGGAATGATAACGGGCATTTTCATAACACCGGCAACGTATTCTATCCTGTTTCTTATTCTGATGCTGTTTTTGTGGATTATGACAGCGACGGCGATCTGGATCTTGTTTACATGGGATCCACGATGGTAGCGGATTACCGGGTGAAGATCTACAGGAACGATGGTGACGGGCAGTTTACCTGCTCTTCTGATTCTCTGGAAGGAGAATGGGTTGGAAGGATTGATGCAGCTGATATCAACAATGACGGTTTCCCGGATCTTGGGATCACGGGTGCCCTGTGCTGCGGAGACGCGTTAACGCGTATATACATGAATGACGGGAATGGTCATTTTTACGAATCAGGGGTGCCACTTCCTGATCTGTATTTCAGCAATATCAATTTCGGGGATTTTGATAATGACGGGGATGCAGATTTTCTTTTGTGCGGAATTCCCCCGGATGGTCCCGGTAATGAACTTACCAGGCTCTATCGCAATGCCACCCTGTCAAATACCTTCACCATCAATCAGCCGCCTGCTATACCCGATGGCCTGCAGGCCGAACTGGATGGAAATGATGTTACGTTTACCTGGAACGCTTCCCAGGATATTACCACACCCTCCGCGGCACTTACCTATTCGCTCCGGATCGGCAGCACTCCTGGTAACGATGATATTCTGAATCCCATGACAGATCCAGTCACCGGGTTCAACAAGGTATACAGACCCGGAAACCTGTTTCAGAATACCTCATGGACGATAAAGGACCTGGCCTCCGGCACCTATTATTGTGCTGTTCAGGCCATGGATCACTCCTGCATGGCATCCGGTTTTTCACCGGAAGTTTCATTTGAAATACTGGTAAACGGAACCGGTAAGGAAACAGAAACGTTGACCATTTTTCCTGTTCCCGCCCGGGAAGCTCTTACCATAAACCTACCGGAAAAAGCTGATCCTTCTTCCGTCAGAATTATTGATCCAACGGGAAGAGCCATTCCGGTAAAAATGATGATCCTGGAAGATAAAATACGGATTGATCTCTCAAACCTCGGGTCAGGCCTGTATATTCTCGAACTCGTTTCAGGAAAAGAAACGAATACCGCGAGGTTTATAGTTCAATAAATCGGTTTGAAAAAAACAGAGGGTGAACCTTGCGGAACACCCTCTTATATTTTTACCGGAAAGGTTAATTAAATTCCGAGCTTTTTCTTTACGAGTGGCATAATATCATCTGCCGGCTCCGAATAAAGAAGAATATCTTCAATACCATTGATGATGTAAGTATACTTGTTTTCTTTGGCTACCTCTTTCACGGCCTTCTTGGCTTTGTCAACAATGGGCTGAAGAAGTTCCTGCTGCTTGCCCTGAAGATCTGACTGGGCTTTCTGCTGGAATTCATCAATTCGCTGCTGAAGACCCTGAAGTTCTTTTTCCTTGGTCTGTTTGATCAGATCAGACATAGAAGCCTGGTTCTGCTGATAATCACCATATTTATTCTCAAATTCAGCACGCATTGCATCCATCTGATCAGAAAGTGTTTTCTGGTAAACCTGCAATTTGATCTTTACAGAATCAATACCTGGCATGGCAGCAACGAGATTATTAAAATCCACGTAGCCGATTTTAACCTGGGCCTGAGCCTGTGAGCCAAATACAATAGCCAGGAAAGCAGCCAGAACAACAAATCCTTTGAATAATCTTTTCATTCG
>JBLNAN010000191.1:0-4319 GCA_050259355.1 Syntrophothermus sp.
AATAGCAGTTTTCGGAGCGGGTGGCAGAACGGGATTATTAACTGTTTTTCAGGCACTTGATAAAGGCCATGTGGTAACGGCATTTGCCCGCACTCCTGAAAAAGTCACCATCAAACATAAAAATCTGACCATTATCCAGGGGAATATTCTGGATTATGAGAAGGTAAAAGAGGCTGTTACAGGCCAGGATGCCATTATTCTTACCATTGGCACTACCGGGAGAAAATATACCACCGAACTCTCTGATGGCACGGTTAACATTATCAAAGCCATGAAGGAAACCGGGGTGAAGCGACTGATCTGCATGTCTTCAGCCGGGATACTGGGAAATGACGGGGGATTTGTTTTCGGTAAGATCATCATGCCCTTGTTCCTGAAACAGGTGTTCCAGGACAAGATCCGGCAAATGAAAGTGATCATGGAAAGTGATCTGGAATGGGTGATCCTTCGTCCTACCGGTTTGACTGATTCCCCGAAAACAGGAAAATACAAAGTCAGTAACGGTGCTCCCGGCGGAAGAACCGTGCCCCGCGCGGATGTGGCAGACTTTATGCTGAAACTGCTGACAGACAAACAATACGATGGACAATTGCCTTCGGTTTCAAGCAAATAATACCCTTAAACCTATGGATTTAAAACTGAAAGAAGAATTTTTGACGAAGTGGAAAAAATATTTCGGAGATTCCGAATTGCCATTTGTTTTCTATTATTCAAAAACCCATGGAGATGTTCCCATGTCCATTCCTCCTGAAGGAAGAAGCTGTATCATCTGTGAACTGGCAAGGGTAAGAAAGGGCGAATCAATGGCTTACAATGAATCCAATCTCCGTTGCGGCGGTGCAAGAAGATATCTGGGATATTCCAGGGAAATGCGTCCTGATTTTGAATATTTCCTTTCATATGGCATTCCCGGTAAAATGGAGGGCGAACGTTACATCAAAGATCCGGAGATGGTCAAGCAAATCATGAAAGACATGAAGACGATTCCTGCAGAAGGCCAGTACGTTATCTTCAAGCGATGGGACAAGCTGGAGGAAAATGATGAACCGGTTGCTGTCATTTTCATGGCCAAACCAGATGTACTTTCCGGTTTGTTCACGCTGTGCAACTTTGATCAGGTCGAAGGAAACGGGGTGATTGCACCTTTTAGTTCAGGTTGCGGAAGCATCATCAATAAGGCATTTTTTGAAGAACAAACCGAAAACCCGCGGGCAATTCTGGGAATGTTTGACGCTTCGGCCCGGCCGTGTGTACCAAAAGACACGCTCTCGCTTTCCATTCCCATGAAGAAATTCAAAAAGATCATCAGTTATATGGATGAAAGCTTTTTGATCACCGAAACATGGGACAAAATCCTGAAGCGGCTGTAATTATTGTTGTGATTTAACAGCTGCAACAATACCTTCTACATCATAACCACATTCATGCTGTAGCTCGGCCACTGAGCCTTGTTCAACGAAACGGTCGGGCACGCCAAGACGTGTCACCCGCGCTGTATAGCCATGGGTTGCCATAAATTCAATTACCGCGCTTCCCAGGCCGCCGGTAATGGCTCCATCCTCGAGCGTGAGGATCTTATGGTGTTTTTTGAAAACTTCATGCAGCAGATCTTCATCAATGGGTTTCAGAAAACGCATGTCATAAAGCGCGGCCGAGATTCCCTGATCCTGCAGATTTCTGCAAGCCTGAAGTGCATTGTTGCCAACGTGTCCGATACTGACGATGGCAACGTCATTCCCATCCATGAGCATTTGTCCTTTACCTACCGGGACCTCTTTCAGCGGAGTTTTCCAACCCGGCATGACCCCGCGGCCTCTTGGATAACGGATCGCAAACGGACCCAGGTTCTGCGACTGGGCCGTGAACATTAAATTGCGTAATTCCTCCTCATTGAGCGGGGCACTGATGATCATGTTGGGGATACACCTGAGAAACGACAGGTCAAAAACGCCATGATGCGTGGCTCCGTCTTCGCCAACAAGCCCCGCCCGGTCAAGACAGAAAACAACCTGCAACTTTTGCAGGGCCACGTCGTGAATGATCTGGTCATAAGCCCTTTGGAGGAAACTGGAATAGATGTTACAAAAGGGAACATATCCTGCCGCTGCCAGTCCTGCTGAAAAAGTCACGGCATGTTGTTCGGCAATGCCAACATCGAACGCGCGATCAGGCATTTTATTCATCATGATGTTTAGCGAACAACCACTGGACATGGCGGGGGTGATCCCGACAATTTTGGGATTTATTTCGGCAAGTTCAATGATGGTCCTGCCAAAAACCGTCTGGTATTTCGGTGCCTGGTTACTGCATTTGTCTTCATGAATCTCACCCGTATTTTTGTCGAATATCCCCGGAGCATGGTAAACCGTCTGGTCGGCTTCAGCCTGCTTGAATCCTTTCCCCTTGGTGGTCATGATATGCAGGAGTTTCGGGCCCCGGATGTTTTTAATATCGTTCAGCAGCTTGGTCAGCCGGATCACGTCATGACCATCGACCGGACCAAAATAGCGGAAGTTAAAAGCCTCGAAAAGATTACTGTTGGGGATGAGGGTGCTCTTCAGCGCACCACTGATCTGGCGGACTACGGCGCGGGTATTTTTGCCATATTTCGTACCGCCTCCCAGCATGAACCAGATCTTGTTTCTGATGCGGTTGTATGTTTTGGAGGTAACGATTCCGGCAAGATAATCTTTCAGCGCTCCTACATTCTGGTCGATGGCAATACCGTTGTCGTTGAGAATAACCAGCAGATTCGCATTGGAAACGCCGGCATTGTTCAGTGCTTCCATGGCCATTCCGCCTGTCATGGCGCCATCGCCGATCACGGCCACATGATGTCGTGAGGTGATGCCGTCAAGGTTAGCGGCCACCCCCATTCCCAGCGCTGCTGAAATGGAAGTGGAAGAATGACCGGTTCCGAAAGCATCGAAAGGACTTTCCGACATCCTGGGAAATCCACTGATACCTTTGTAGGTACGGTTGGTGTGAAACATTTCCCTTCTCCCCGTGAGGATCTTGTGGGCGTAGGCCTGGTGACCCACATCCCAGATCAGTTTATCCTCGGGCGTATTGAAAATATAATGAAGGGCAACGGTAAGCTCAACAGTGCCCAGGCTGGCCCCGAGATGTCCCGGGTTAGCCGAAATAACATCAATGATAAAATCCCTGACTTCTGTACAAAGACGCGGGAGTTCTTCAGGACTAAGTTTGCGGAGATCCGCCGGCGTCTCGATCCTCGAAAGTAATTTACCTGTTTTCGGAGTCATCAGACCAGAATAAAACAAGAGTTATAGTAATCCAAGCTCAAGCAAAGCTGCTTCCGATATCATGTCCTTATCCCAGGCAGGTTCAAAAGTCAGTTCAACTTTCACCTCACCTACTCCTTCAATGGCTTTAACAACTTCCTGTACCTGACCGGGCATATCTTCAGCAACCGGGCAGTTGGGGGTTGTAAGGGTCATCAGGATATATACATTCCCCTTTTCATCAATCCTGAGTTCGTATATTAACCCAAGGTCAAAGATATTTACCGGTATTTCAGGATCAAAAACCGTTTTCAGTGCAGCAATGACCTCTTCTTCCAATATTCTTTTATCTTTTTCCATGATATCCGGACATAATACAATAATACGTTTTTCCTCCCAGATTATTGCTTTTCAGGAACCCGTTTCGGTTTTCTTTCGTCTTTTTCTTTCTGTTTCATCGAGGATGATTTTTCGCAGACGAATGGATTTGGGAGTAACCTCCACGTATTCATCATCCTTGATATATTCCATGGCTTCCTCGAGGGAAAATTTGATGGAAGGTACGATCACGGCTTTATCATCCGAACCGGAAGCGCGTACATTGGACAGTTTTTTGGTTTTGATGACATTGATGATGATATCGTCGGTGCGGGTATTTTCACCGATCACCATACCTGCATAAACCTCATCTCCCGGATCAATAAAAAATTTACCGCGGTCCTGAAGTTTATCGATGGAATAGGTAATGGCCTCTCCAGTTTCAAGGGCGATCAGTGAACCATTGTTCCTGCCGGGAATATCACCTTTCCAGGGCTCAAACGATTTGAAACGGTGTGCCATCACGGCTTCCCCCTCGGTGGCGGTAAGAACGGGATTTCTCAGTCCGATGAGTCCCCTGGCGGGAATGTCAAACTCCAGGATGACCCGGTCGCGCTTGTTTTCCATGTGGGTCAGATCGCCGCGGCGGCGGCTGACCAGTTCAATCACTTTCCCTGCAAATTCTTCAGGTACCTGAACCTTCTGCAATTCGAGCGGTTCACACTTGATGCCATCGATTTCGCGGGTGATGATCTT
>JBLNAN010000192.1:0-3964 GCA_050259355.1 Syntrophothermus sp.
CTTCATGGTGAACCCTATCAGGAAAGAGACCAGCAATATGGTCATCAGGGTGGCGAGCAGAAAAAAATCACGGGTGGATTTCTGCAGCGCACCGTCAAGGTCCGTTAGCGGTATCTTGATGATGAGTGATCCCAATATCTTGTCGGATGGCTGATGGGCGTGACAACTGCTTCTTGAACACGATGGCCGGTTAAGGATTGGTGATTTTATAAGCAGGTGACGGTTTTTATCATCAGGATAAAACATTTTACAGGCAGTGGTTGCATCGATGATCTGGTAAGATTTCTGAAACCTTGGAAACATCCTGTCAAGATCAGAATGACAGCTGATACAGTTGGGGTTGCTGTGCCCCGTGGTATTATTGAGGAAAGAAGAATACACCATGTTTTCATCGCTGTCGTACATGATCACCTCGTCGATGCCCGACATCTCGTTGATCTTGCTCAGCGTGTACTGTAAAGAACTTTTATCATTCTCCAGCATGGATTTGTACAATGCACCTTCCACCAGCAGACCAATGTTGTTGCCGGTCTCGTTGATGACCGTTTGCATGTATTTTTCATTTACAGATCTGAAAATCAACGCAAATGAAGCAAATAAAAACAGTGAAAGAATGGTGATGATGAAAATGACGCGGCCATAAATGGAAGAGCGGAATTTCACATATTTTCTGATAATTCTGCTTCCTGTATGGATGGAGATCGCGGTTTTAGTCAACCAGGACCTGGTAGAGGTATAAGGAGTTTATCGTTGCCAGGATCACCCCGGATGCTGGTGATCCTAACAAAGATAAACAAAATCATTATTTTCCGTCAGATATTCGTCAGTTCTGACGGATGTCGTTCAGGAATTCCTTTTGAAAGTCGATCCATACCTCATCAGGGAGGGAGGCAAGTGCATGTTCGCAAATTTCCCCGCCATCCTGAAGTACTACAGATGGAAACTCGTTCATCCTGTCGCGGAGCGAGAAAGCAATAAAATCCCTGAACCTTGAAAGTTCGCCCGACACCCACTGGGCTGCCTTTTCAGCCACGTAAAAAGAACGTGTTTCTTCCAGCCATTTTTCCGGCTGAATTGCACAAATCCATCCCTTCCCATAAGGATCCTGCTGCATCAGTTCCGGATTTTCCAATACGGATGTATTGGATGAAAGCAGAATCCCTGAAACCGGGGAGGAAACGAGCAGTTCGCGTCCGTCCTGACGGATCTTTGCAACTGGCTGGCCTTTTGTAACCGGGGTACCGGGCAGTAGAAGCGGATCAACCGAAACAGAGCCCATCACGTGCAGAAGAAAATCATCCAGGCCAATACGGGCTTCTCCGCTTTTCTCAAGAAATGCCCAGGTATGGTTCTGATTGAAAAATATTCCTTTTGGAATGCTGATGCGTCCCAGTGAAAGGGATGACACACCTTCTCCCACAGCCTGGCGCAGGCTCACTCTGCGGTTGAGATAGATCCAGAAGGGGATCAGAAGCAGAAAGAAAATAATGATCGCGATATACTCGATCCCTTTCGTGTCGAAAATGTTATTGTAAGTAAAACCATCCATAACGGTTGTCTTTAATGATTCATATCTTTTGTCCATTCAGGGGATTCCCTGAGTACCGGCATCCGGTTGATGACCCATCTGAAAATCCATATCTCGGTGAAAATTACCGCGAGGGTCACCACGATTTCCATCCAGGATGGGTAATAGTGCAATGCCGAATCCCAGCGGAAGCCGATCACGGATACATTAAGCCGGTTGATAATAACGCCCAGCATGGTCATCACGGCTGCTACCCTGATCAGCAGCTGGCTGTTTCGCTTATAGGCGATCACGTATAGGACCATCGGAAGCACTACAAAACCTATCATTTCTGTCAGATACCAGTAGCCCAACCGGGAATCCAGAAATTCCCAGCGTTTTCCATGAATAAAAACCAGTACCTGCAGGAAAAGATAGGCAAACATGGCTCCAGCGCAGATCTTTGAAAGACTGTGCATGATTCCGTGGTGCTCCCGCGTGTTTTTCTCCGTGATTTGGCTGAAGAAAACTTTCTGCGAGATACTTCCTTCAAATATGACCATGGACAGGCCGGCGAAAATACTGGAAGCCAGAAACAGTATCGGAATAAATTCAGAATACCACAGCGGGTGGATCTTTTCTTTGGCCATCAGGAACAAGGCTCCCAGTCCCGATTGATGAAGCGTTGAAAGTGTAATTCCGAAGATCACTGCACCGATGGTCATGGCAGACAGAATCTTCCGGGCTTTCTTCGCACCCAGCCATTCAGCCACGGCAGGAGAAAATTCGATCAGTTCGGCGATCATGTAGAGCAGGAAATGCCATGCAACCAGGAACAGCACCGAACTCGTTCCGAAACTATTCCCGATGATGGGGTTGATCACATTCCAGGGCCGGCCGAGATCCAGCAGCAGGGCACCGGCATAGAAAAGATAGGCCAGAAACCCGTTCAGTACGGTTACCCGCACGATCGAATGATACTTTTTAACGTTCAGTATGTATACGATAAAAGTAATGACGTATGCCCCGCCGGCGAAAGCAACGCCGGTTACCACATCAAATCCGATCCACAATCCCCAGGGAACTTCCTGGGTAAGGTTGGTAACTTCACCGATTCCTTTCATGAACCGGATGACGATGATGATAAAACCCAGGATCATGATGGGAAGAGATACCACGTTGAAGGGTGTGATAATTTTTCCCTTGGGTTTAAGCTCCGACACCAGGAACTTGATGTACGATTGGTCTGTTCGACCGGTATAAGCAGGTTGTGCCGTATTATTCATCATTTTTTCCTCCTTCTTTTACACGTTTCTTGGTTGCATCATAAATTCCCAGCAGCAAGGGTGGCAACAATACGAAAACCGAGGGAACGCTGTAAAGGAATCCCTTGGTAAGTGCCGGATACGATGCGTTCTGCAGCTTGGTTTTCAGGCCCAGTTCCCCGGGTTCCACCGGTGCGATGTACATCTCGCCGGTTCCGCCTGCAACATGTTCGCCGTAAACGAAATCTGCATAATCTTTCGGATTTTCGATAATCCTTTTGTGTGCTTCAGTCAACAATTCCCGACGTGTTCCAAAGGTGATCGCATCGCCGGGACACATGCTGGCACACGTGGGTATTTGTCCGCGCTGCACTTTATCATAGCACATGTCGCATTTGACGATCATCGGATTGGCATTGTGATATTGGAATTTGGGCACGTCAAAAGGACAGGAAACCATACAGTATCTGCACCCCATGCATTTATCGCCCCTCCAGATTACCGGGCCTTCCTTGGTCTTGTACATGGCCTGCGTGAGACAGGCTGCAGCGCAGGCCGGTTCATTGCAGTGCATGCACTGCGTTTTTACGGGAATGTCACCTTTGGAAGTAGGATAGATGTTAACCACGCAATAGCGGGTATCATCGGTCTTCCGGATGATCTTGTTGTCGGTCACCTCGGCGGGCTCCGGCAATCCATGCGCCTTGGCACAAACGCGTTCACAGGAGCGGCATCCAAGACAACGGGTGGAATCATACAAAATACCTTTGAATTCCACCGGATCGGTTTTAGCCGAAGGTTTTTCAGCGAAGGTTTTTCCCACGGCAAGAGAAGTCCCGGCGACACCAAGTATTTTTAAAAAATTTCTTCTGTCGAGTCCCATGACATATCAGATTAATGGTTAAAGACTGGTTTCAATGAATTTGGTCTGAAAATCTTCCCATACTTCAGGTCCGAATTCTTTCAGGATGTTTTCACGCAATTCTCCTCCATCCTGAAGCACCACGTGAGCGTATTCTTTTTCGTGAAGCGGAAGATAACTGGCAAAAAAGTCCCGGATTCTTCCGAATTCACCCCTGATCCATTCAGAATACTTTTCCGACATGAATAAAAAGGAAGTTTCGCGAAGCCAGTTGGCAGGTTCAATCAGATATATCCAGCCTTCATTGAACGGAGAATCATTCAGCAGGTA
>JBLNAN010000193.1:0-2697 GCA_050259355.1 Syntrophothermus sp.
GCTTCTTTCAGAAACTGCAGTGCCTTTTTATAGGTCAGATTTGCTTTTTTAGCAATGTAATCCAGTTCCACTGCCGAAAGCGCCTTCACGTGCAGATCAGGCCTCACCTGCTTGATCCTCCGCAAAAGATCTGCATAATAAAAAAGATCTTTATCCGGATGAACAGCACCCGTGATATGTACCTCCTTCACTTCAGGTTCCTGCTGACGAACCGTTTGCAGCATCTCTTCCACGGGCAGGTCCCATTGCATCGGACTAAAATGATGGGAATATGAACAAAAATTACACTTGTTGATACAGATATTGGTAGGTTCAATATGAAAATTCAGGATATAATAGACCTCGTTGCCGCTTTTGCGCTGTTTCACCAGCTCCGCCATCATCCCAAGAAATCCAAGTTCGGCTTTTTCGTAGAGAAAAAGTCCCTCTTCCGGTGTAATGCGCTGATTTTCCCGGATCTTATTTTCTATCTGGTGTAACACGATGCTTAAATAACAGTGATTTTTGCGATAAATATTTCATCCTCAGCCTTAATCCTCAGCAGATAAATCCCCGGGGGCATACCTGAAACATCCATTCTGACCACTTTATTATGAATCAGATTGATTTTCCCAACTTTTACCTGGTTTCCAAGGGTATTGAAGAAGGAAATAGTGGCATCGGGGCAGGTTTTTCCCGGATAAGTCATCAGGGTATAATCCGTGCAGGGATTAGGATATACCGGTACATACCGCGTCAGGATCTGATCTCCGGTACCCAGAGGTGAACCTGATAGAGAGGTCACATTGGTATGGTCAGGATCAAGCCAGTCTTTCAGCCTGGCGGAGGAATCAGGACCATTGGTATCCCAGTGAAAGGAAAACCTGCCGTAATAATCATAATCGGTCAGATGGGCCGTATCGCAGCTGGAGGTACCACCCGTCAGCGTACCCACGATAAGATGGGAAGCATCAAACAAAGGTGATCCGGAAGATCCTCCCTCGGTAACCCCGTATCCATGTTCTGTGCCTGCCCATCTTACCTTCCAGAAGCATTGTAAGGGATTGCTTCCATAGGTCGTCGGGCGGAGCGCGGTATTGTAAAAAGAAATTTTCTTGATATCTCCCATGGGATGATGAATGGTGACACCGGAAGTGCCCGCTGGATCCAACCGGCTCCAGCCATTGAAATAAACATCATAGAAAACCGGAATATCTTCAACAAACTGAACCAGGAAGAAATCAGAGCCGGTGCTGCCGGAATTTCCTCCATGGGCTTTCAAAACGGCACCTGTAATGGATTTTGGGATGGGCGGAGCTGGAGGATCCACGCAATCCGGTGCCTCGTAATGGAAATAGAAAACCCATTGAAGCAGGTTTTGAGGGGTAGCGCCCTCGCCACAGTGGTCGGCCGTGAGAAAATACGGTGTTTTATCATTTCTCACATTGTTGACCAGTGATCCTGTGCACCAGTAATTGGCCGTTCCTTTCCGGATACCAATCAGTGCCACACCCTTTGCCTCCTGGCTCCAGGACCACCCTTCGGAACAATTGACATTCACCTCGCACGCGCCTGATCCGCCAAAACCTCTTGTCGTGAAACCAACGCCCCGGTATACATAACTCAACTCGCTGATGTGCAGAAGGGGCCTCCCAGCTGTTCCTGCAGGCTGAAAATACTCCAGGATTATTTGTTCGCCGGGAATGATTTCTGTAGCAAACAAACCACTTTCATGATTATTTTGTGATGTAAAAGCTCCGATAACCTTTGTCCTTGAAGGATCATATACAAACAACTGACTCCCCGGGGGAAGCCAAAACCGGTCAAAATATAATCCGATGGCCAGTGCGCCGGGTGCCTGGACCGTAGCCCGCCACAGGTCCCCGTCTGCAACGTGATCCCATTGGCCGTCTTTGTCAATATCGACTTCTGCCGGCAGAATTGTGCCATACCGGTACGGTGAGGGGTAAAGGCTGTCTTCGCTTAACAGCATATCGACATCCGGAGATTCAGCGCGGATCACAGCACTCCGGTTAGCGGGGATATACTCCCGGAAAGAAAGAGGTTCTCCCGGAACGCTTACTTGTGCACTGAGAAAAGGTATTACTCCCAAAACCAGAACCAGGGCGAAAAAACAGATTTTCTTCATACTCCTACTTTTCAACAACAAATTTTCTGATGATCCGCTGATCGTCGCCCAGCACCACGGAAATAAAATAAATTCCACGCTGCAGATCCCTGGTATCGATGGATAATATTTCCTGAACAGTACCAACCGGCTGGCTCAGGACACATTTTCCGGTCATATCCATAATACTGAATTCAGAGATTTTACCGGGCCCCAGCATCTTCAGGAAAAGATGATCTGTAACTGGATTAGGATACAGTACAAAAGGATCTGCCGGAGTTTGCTCATCAATACCCACGGAAGAACCTATCTGGATATCATCCACCATGAACAGGAATGTATTATCAGAAACACACTGAATGGCCACAAAGACGGTAGAATCAGCATAGGCTCCGAGATTGACCACCTGGTATCCCCAATTCATGGGAGCCTCCAGCGCCAACAATCCTGAAACGACAACGAAATCGGCCGGATTTGCTGATTTTGTGGAAACGCAGATCTTGTATTTCTCCATTCCATAAGTGGGATTGAAAGTTTCTGTCCACAAACCAATCTTTGGCGTCGATCCCAGATGCATCCTGGGAGAGATC
>JBLNAN010000194.1:0-7725 GCA_050259355.1 Syntrophothermus sp.
CTTATCAGAGTACTTCTGGATAAGTTTAAGGATAAAATACTGAAGTACAATCCTTATTAAAACACCGATTTTTGAGTTTTCATCAGTTCTTGCAGGTAAATTCCTTTTCATAATGCTCAACCTTGATCGTTTGTTTCACCTGGTTCTGCCATGGTGAATTCCTCTCCGTTCTTTTCAATCTTACCAAGCAAACCATCCATGAAGTCGCTGAACTTGTCCTTGATGTCTTCTGCAACATCCATGGTTCCTTGTGAAATTCGCCTGCGAAGGGTCGACCCCTTTTTGGGTGCAAATAAAAGTCCTAATACGGCACCGGCGGTTAATCCGGCAACCATGCCCCAAACAAACTTTGCCATGTTGTTATTTTTTTTACGTTTCCACATAGTGTTTTACTTTCTACAAAGATGTAAAGCCCGTTGGGGTAATCCGTTACAATTAACAACTAATTTGTTACAGAATTCCCACTTGATTGTGGCTAACCTTCACGCCGCCAGGTTTTTAAATTTTACTCAGCACTTTCAGGCTCTTCATTATGTTTACACCCTTCCCCAGCACTCCCTTAAAAAGATCCCCCTTCTTTTCCAACCTCCCGGGAACATTGAAAATGGTAAAATCACCCGGATCCAGTTTTTGATTTACCTCCTCCCAAAGCAGGGGGGTGGAAACCGTGGCTCCTTTCTTTGGTCTTACACTGTAAACAGATGCAATGGTTTGACCCTGGCCATTCTGATGACAGTCCAGATAGATTTTGGCTCCTCTGGCAGCTACTTTTCTTTCCATGGTTGTAAACGACGGGAGCTGTTCGTTCACCATCATACAGATCAAACAGGCAAAATCCCTTGCCATGTCGTAATCATAACGGGCGCCAATGGGAATATAAACGTGCAGCCCGGTTGCTCCCGAGGTTTTGCAAAATCCCTCCACGCCGGCTCTGTCCAGCACATCTTTCACTACTCTTGCCGTTTCTACCACCTGCCCGAAGGTATTTCCCTCGGATGGATCCAGATCAATGATCAGGTAATTGGGCAAAGCGGGAGTTTTGATGGTAGAATGCCATGGATTCAGCTCGATACATCCGAGGTTGCTCATATAGGCGAGGGTTGCTTTATTGTTGCACAACAGGTACCGGATCTTCCTGCCGGATGATTCTGAATAATCATCATAGGTTTCGGCCCAGCCGGGAGCCGATCCTCCCATGTCTTTCTGAAAAAAACCTTTCTCGCTGATGCCGTTGGGATGGCGCAACATGGACTCCGGACGGTTTTTCAGGTACGGAAGAATGTAGTCCGCTATCTTCATATAATACTCGAGAACCTGTCCTTTCGTAATATTATCCTCTGGAAAATAAACTTTTTCCAGGTGGGTGACCGTGAACTGTACTTTTCCAAAAGTCAGCAAACGGTCATTTTTTAATTTTTTTTCGGTCACCTGCATATTTTTCTTCTTTGATGGTGATAAACACGGGATGTCGTAAACGATGATCACTGGTCATTTCAGAGAATCTGACTTCGCACTGAAGTTCCGGCCGTACCCAGGTGACCGGTGTTTTTGCCCTTACCGGTTCATTGAAGGGTGACTTATCCGTGATCAGCGGTTTAAGCCTTTCATATACTTTTTTCAGAAGGCGGTCATCGAAACCGGTTCCTACATTTCCGGTATAAACCAGCCTGCCCTCGGTCTCCAGGCCCAGCACCAGTGACCCGAAATATTTTCTTGATCCCGCGGGTTCTGTAAAACCGCAAATCACGGTATCACGGGTCGTGTGGGTTTTGATCTTTACCCATTCACCACTGCGTTTTCCGGGATAGTACAAACCCCTGATCTTCTTAGCGATGATACCTTCAAGATCAAACTGGGCTATGGTTTCAAAAAAATCAAGTCCTTTTTCCAGGATATGGTCGTTGTAACGCACCAGTTCACTTTCCGGCAAGATCTTCTTCAGCTGCTCCTTGCGT
Organism: Syntrophothermus sp.; assembly: GCA_050259355.1. GTDB lineage: Bacteria > Bacteroidota > Bacteroidia > Bacteroidales > FEN-979 > FEN-979. The sequence goes on from JBLNAN010000194.1 coordinate 1,956, forward strand.
TTCAGCAAAGGGATGTCGAAGAGCGTTTTCCCGTCCTTCGACAAAAGATCGAAAACATAATAGATCACCGGATATTCCTGGTTGTTCTGGTAATTCTGAAGTTTCTGGAAATCCGGTCTTCCATGCTCATTAAGCAATACTATCTCACCGTCGATCACCACGTTAGAAGTGATTTTCGATAATTCTCTGACAATATCAGGATAAGTTCTGTTAAAGAGATTATTGTATCGTGAATACAACTGTACCGTACCATGAATCACTAGGGCAAGCGCCCGGTAACCATCCCATTTCACCTCAAACAACCAGTCTTTGTCATTAAACGGTTCAGGGATTTCCTTCGCCAGCATGGGTTTTATCAATCCGGTCATGGGTTTTTGCTGCTCAGCCGGAACGGTCTTTTTTTTTTACCTCTCGCGGTGTTCTTGTTTTCCCTGAGGAATGTATTGATCGGAGAGTGGAGGTCAGTAAGTTCTTCGCTGTTGTAAGGAGTGGAAACAGAATATTTATCCCGGTGCTTGATCAGCAGCCAGGAATTTCCTTTTTCTGTATCATTTTTGATCTTCACAAGAACAAATTCTCCTTTCAGTTTTTTCCCATGAAGTACAAACTTCAGGTTGCCGGAGTACAAGCCGGCTTTCAGCGTCTTTTCGGGATCACCCCCGGTTTCAATGGGTGTGTAATACCCTTTATCCCAGATCTCAACGATCCCTGCACCATAATTTCCCTCGGGTATCACACCTTTAAATTTCCGGTAATCGTACGGATGATCTTCCACCATCATGGCCAGTCGTTTGTCTTCAGGATTCATGGAAGGTCCGTGCGGAACAGCCCAGCTTTTTAGAACGCCATCCAATTCCAGCCGGAAATCATAATGAAGATGCGAGGCTTTATGCCGCTGAACCACGAATTCAAGTTTCTTCGCTACCTTCTTTCCCCCGGTTGGCTCGGGAGTCTGACTGAAATTTCTCTTTTCCTTGTATTTTTCGAGCGCCATGTCAGGATACTTTTTTTCTTTTCTGATTCTGGTTCAAACTTGCCTTCAGCTGCTCCATCAGGTCCTGTGACTTCTGGTGAACCACCTTCAGCTTTTGGGTTTTTGGCTTAATGCCCCTGGCTTTCTGTTCGATCACCTTCATCAGTTCCGCGGTATAGGTGTCGTGATACTGGGAAATGTCAAACGGACTGGTCAGCTGGTCAATCAGCGAAAGGGCGATTTTAAGCTCCGGTTTCTTTACCTCAATCTTTTCCGGAACATTCAGGTCCTGCGGGTTACGTATTTCCTCGGGAAAATGAATTCTCTGCAGAAGTAAAATCTTTTGCGTCGGGATGATCACGGCCAGGTTTTCCTTGTTGCGCATCACGAAAGTGCCCAAACCCACCTTCTTGCTTTGCAGAAGCGCTTCCTTCAGAAGAAAATAAGCCCGCTCTCCTGATTTGTCAGGTGCCAGGTAATATGGATTCTCGAAATAGATGGTATCAATCTCGTCTTTATTGACAAAATTATTCACCTCGATGACCTTTGTTTTTTTTGCATTGGCATTTTCAAAATCCTGATCTTCCAGAATGATGTATTGTCCTTCGTACAGGTAACCCTTCACGATATTCTCGTAAGGAACCTCTTTTCCGGTATGCTCATTCACCCGTTTGAATTTTATGTTGGCGTGGTCTTTTTTGTCAAGCATATCGAGGTCCAGGCTTGAAGATTCAATAGCGCTGTAAATCTTGACCGGAATATTCACCAACCCAAAACCAATTGATCCTGTCCAGATAGGTCTCATATTGTTATCCTTTTAAGCATTGTTTACTTCTCCGCCATTGGGATGTAATACCTGTCCGGTCATGAAAGAGGAATCATTACAGGCCAGAAACAAGTAGCTGGGCGCAATTTCCACCGGTTCTCCTGCTCTTTCCATCGGCACATTTTTCCCGAATTCACTGATTTTCTTTTCATCAAAGCTGGAGATGATCAGGGGAGTCCAAACCGGACCCGGTGCAACGGCATTTACCCTTATTTTTTGCTTCACAAGATTTTGCGAAAGGCTTCTTGTAAAAGCCAGTATTGCACCTTTGGTAGAAGCATAATCCATCAGTTCGCTGCTCCCGCGGTAGGCTGTAACAGAAGTTGAATTCACAATTGCGCTTCCCTCTTTCATGTGGGGCAAAGCAGCTTTGGTCATCCAGAAAAAAGAGAAAATGTTGGTTGTAAAAGTTTTTATCAGCTGATCTGATGATATATCTTCAAGATGTTTTGCCTCTGTTTGGATACCCGCGTTATTAACAAGAATATCAATCCTTCCAAAGGTCCTGACAGTGTCATTTACCACGGAAAAGCAAAATTCTTCCGAACCTATATCACCCGGAAGCAAAAGGCATTTACCACCGTATTTTTCAACTTCTGCACGGGTTTTTTCTGCATCTTCATGTTCATCAAGATAGGATATGGCGACCCTGGCGCCTTCCTTGGCAAACAGGATAGCCACTGCACGGCCAATGCCGCTGTCGCCACCCGTGATCAGCGCTACTTTGTCTAAAAGCTTACCCGATCCTTTTTGTCCGGGATAATCATATCTGGGTTCTGGATGCATCCGGGTTTCTTTTCCCGGCTTCGGCTGTTGTTGTACAGGTTTTTTTGTTTTCTGCTCCATAAAAAAATGATTTAAGGATTAGAACTGGTACCTCTTCCGGAGATGATCTTGATCAGGATTGCAATCACTGCAAGAACCAGTAATATATGGATCAGCGAACCCACACTGTAGAAAAAAACTCCGATTGCCCATCCTATGATCAGGATTATTGCAACCACGTATAATAAATTTGACATCGTTTTTGGCTTTAAAAAAAGGTGGGGTTTTACAACCCCACCCGTTATTAATAATGCACGAAAAAATAATCAATAACTGGCAACATCATCAGCTGCCAACGATTTTTTTTCAGGGGTTTGTCCGGTGACGCTGATCATAATCACGTTCTTTTATCACACTTTCGTCATCATCATCGCCCATATCGGCTTCCCTGGGATCATAATCCTCATCCTCACCAAATCCACCTACATTCATCCGGGGATACTCATCTCTCGAACGGCCTTTTGTTTTAACCGTTCTACCCTGATCTTTTCGTTGTGTTTTCATTTCAATTAATTTATGTTCATATTCAGAAGAAGATTACCTTCCGCTGGAACTTCCGCCCTGACGTCCCTGGCCCTGGCCTTGTCCGCCTTGTTGCCTTGAACTGCCTGAGCCCTTTTCGCTGATGTCCCTGTCTTTATTTCTCTGTGTTCCCTGGGAACTTTCTCTGTTACTTGACTTGTCTTTCATTGTTTTTCGAATTTTAAGTTTATCAACTTTATTAAAACATTAATTTATCTTACAAATATGTACCTTCCTGCGACTTTTACCGTTACATAATTGTGCTTTATTTTTTCAGAATTCCCATGATTTTTTCATTTTCATTTTTCATTATCATTTTTCATTTTTCATTTTCATTTTTCATTTTCATTTTTCATTTTTCATTTTCATTTTTCATTTTCATTTTTCATTTTTCATTTTCATTTTTCATCCGCCAACGGCGGATTCTCTTTTCATTTTTCTCTTTTCAGGTCCTCCGTGGTTTTCTCAGGTTCAACCTCATTTTCAGATTTTTCTATCCTGACCGCGTAGGGTTTGGGAATAATATCCTTCCCGTATTTCTGTGCATAAAGTTTCGTGAAAATGGCTCCCAGGTATAAGATAGACGCCGAATAATAGATCCATAGCAACAGCAGGATAACGGCTCCTCCTGCCCCGTAACCTGAGGCCACCGCGGAACTTCCCAGATAAGCCCCGATGGCAAATTTTCCAACCATGAACAAAATCGCGGTGAAGGCAGCCCCGATGATGGAAGCTTTACCTGAAACTTTTCCATCCGGCAATGTCCTGAATATCAGCAGAAACAACAATGATATGATGGAGAAAATGAGTGCAAGGTTGATCACGTAAAAAATCTTAACCATAAACCCCGACAAAATATTTTCAAGCTTGCCGCTCAGAACATCCATCACCGAATTTGCGATCAGGCTGACGAGTAATAAAAAACCCATCACGCCAATCATGGAAAAGGACATCAGGCGGTTCATGATCAGCATGATGAATCCCTTCTTTGGCTTTGCTTTCAGGTTCCATATAAAATTAATAGAATCCTGGATCTCGACAAAGATTCCCGAAGCACCAATCAGCAAAACAACCAATCCTATTATGGTTCCAAACAAACCATTTCCCGAGACTTTCACACTGGCCATGGAATCCTGGATCTGCCTGGCTGCCTCGTTGCCAACCAATCCGTTGATCTGGCTGAACAGCTGTCCTTTAACTGCATCCTCACCAAAAAAAACAGCACTCAACGAAATGATGATGAGCAGGAGCGGTGGTAACGAAAAAATAGTGTAATAGGATAATGCCGCGCTTAGCTTGGTTGCCCTGTCGTCGGAGAATTCACTAACAAGTTCTTTTATAAATCCCCAGATTTCCTTCAGTTTATTTTTCATGGCATAACCGGATTAAAAAAAATCCAGGATCATTTGTTCCTGGATCTTCCAGCCTTCTTGTAGGCTATGGCTGCAGCTTGTTTCTGAGCTTTCTGCTTGCTTTCGGGTTTTGAATTCCCGATTTTCCCTTTCTTCTCATAGTCCTCCATCATTTCCTTTATATTTCCGGAAATGGTTTCGTTGGACTTTCCTTTTCTAAGTGGCATAAATTCATGATTAAAATTACTTGATGATATCCTGGCCGCGGTTGCTGCGCCAGTTATCCTCAAAAAACTTTGCGTCTTCCTCATTTCGGGGATGAACGCCAATTACAATTTTTCCTTTTTTAATTCCGCTTTCATACAAACGGGCTCTTTCCTCTGGAATGCCCATTCCGATCAAAGCTCCGATAAGTCCTCCGGTAACACCACCGGCTCCCGCGCCTGCCAAACCGGCAGCAATCGGACCAGCAATTACAATTCCAAGTCCGGGAATGATCAGGCTGGTACCCAGTGCAGCAATAATGCCCACCACGGCCCCAATGGTTCCACCGATGGCAGCACCTGCTCCGGTGCCTTCCATGGCCTTGTTACCAAATTCTGTCTTTCCCTTTATTTTATCAAATTGCTTCTTGTGTGTCTCATCCGACATCATGATGTTGATCTCATCATCGGTATACCCTCTCTCTTTCAAAGCATTATATGCTCTTTCAGCACTTTCCCGGTCATCAAAGATCCCCGTGAGAATACTTTGCTCCTTTACATCATGTTCTAACATAGGTCATAATTTTTAAATACCGGGAGTTCGTTGAGAACCCCCGGTAATGAATTATTTTTTAGGATTATTTTCAATCAGAACAGCATCATGGGAATGATTGCCCTGAAGCGTATCACCCTTCTGGTTATCATACCGGTTACGATTCTGCTGGTTTTGATTCATGTTTTGCTGATTCATATTCTGATTATACTTGTAAGTGCTCGATGTATCAGTGCTACGGGTTGATTTCGAAGTGTTTTTAATGGTTTTCGTTTTCACCGTCGTATCCGATTTCGATTTTTTCATATTATCCTGGGCAAATGCGCCAAATACAGGAAACAAGAATGCCATTACAAGAAATAACCAGCCTTTTTTTATGAAGGAATCCATGATACGGGTTTCCTTCTTTTTTGATTCCTGAATTTTTCTCATCATTTTTTGGTTTAAATGTTTTGCCAGGCAAGGCGGAATGCCTTACCGGGTTTAGTGCTGGTGCACTGCCTCGACATTGACGGT
>JBLNAN010000195.1:0-4395 GCA_050259355.1 Syntrophothermus sp.
GTTCAGATGCAGGAAGGAAAAAGCCGATATTTCCCTGTAAAAGACCAGTGGATCCTCATCCGGAACAAACAAAGCTTCCCAGGGCTCATGCCGCAGAACATTTTGCTGCATGATTTCTTTCTCCTTTTCAGGAACATAAGGAGGATTGCTGACGATAATATCATACATTGGAAATTGCGCCCACCGTGATCTGTCGAGAATATCCGATTGTTGAAATTCAACATGAACGCTATTCAGGTCAGCGTTTTCCCGTGCCGTAGCAAGGGCACCGGCAGAAATATCAATTCCTGATGCAATTAAACCCGGAAATTTCTTTGCAAGCGCAATGGGAATGGAACCGGAGCCTGTACAGAGGTCGAGGAGCGTAAAACGGGTGTAGAGTTTCTGGATCTGGTCATTGATTATAAATTCCACCAGTTCCCCCGTCTCGGGTCTGGGTATCAGAACTGATGGATTGACCCCGATCTTTACGCCTGCAAAATCGACCTTACCTATAATATATTGCACCGGCATTCCCGTTTGAAGCTGTTCCAACCATGAGGACAATTTTACACAGTCATCAATGGGCAGGTTTTCTTCCAATTTTGCATGAAGAGAAATCTTGTTCCACCCCTTCAGATGCTCCAGCAGTAAAAACAGGATCTGGTCAATTTCCCGTTCATCATAGAGATGAGCCAATTCTTTCCTGGCTGAAAGAAAAAGGAAACGGGGTGAAAATGCTTTATTTTCCATGGCACCGAAATTAGAAATATTTAACTTCGCAACAAAGCAACCTTCCTGATGATTTCCGAGGATACCTTCATAACTATTGCCCGTGAAACCCAGGGTTCTTACCGCGAGAAAGGCAGCAAATTTATTGCTTTTGCTTTTCCGGTCACTTCGGAAGATGAGATAAAGGACAGGCTGGCCCTGCTGAGGAAGGAGTATTTCGATGCCCGGCATCATTGCTATGCCTGGTGCCTGGGGCATGACAAGAGCCAGTACCGTATCAATGATGATGGTGAACCTTCGGGATCCGCGGGCAGACCCATATTCGGACAAATTCAGTCACTTAATCTGACGAACATTCTGGTGGTGGTCATCCGTTATTTTGGCGGGGTGAAGCTGGGGATACCCGGACTAATCAACGCTTACAGGACCGCCACCCGGGAAGCGCTTGATGTCAACACCCTAGTAACAAAAACGGTGGATGATCAACTGCAGGTGATATTCGAGTATCTCAGAATGAATGAAGTGATGCGGATACTGAAAGATCCCCAGGTGAAAATCCTCAGCCAGGAATTCGACAACCAGTGCAACATCGGGTTTTCGGTCCGCCGGTCGGTATCACCCAGAATTATTTCAGGATTAGAGAAAATCGAAGGAATTTCTGTCGTACATTTAAGTAAGAATGTGGGTTCTTAACATAATATGTAAAATTTATATTTAGACTCATTTCTTATTAAGAATTATACAATATTTTTTAACTCATTGTCAATCAAAATAATAGAATATATGGAAGGACATTAACAACCACCGTAATTTTATTAATTTAAACACTTAATTTTTAGCTCATTAAACCCTCTGTATATAATCATATTCCGGCAAATTGAAGAAAGATGAAAATTGCATTTTGCAAAAAGTTTTTTTTTACAAAACAAGGTCTTAATGTTTTTTTTATAAACTTTTTTTTCTAAAATTTGTTAATTGAAATGCACTTCTAAGATTGCTGTGGGAAGCAAGTCCTAATGACTTGAAAATTATATTTTTCGTATTAAAAACATCGGGTAGTTTCTGTTAATGGAAAAGGACGTTATTGAAGTTTGGGAAGATTGTCTCAAGATCATCAAAGACAATATTAACTATCAGAGTTTTAAGACCTGGTTTCTTCCAATCAAGCCGGTCAAGCTTAAGGATAGTGTTTTGACTATCCAGGTACCCAGCCAGTTTTTTTATGAATGGCTGGAAGAACATTATATTGGTCTCCTGAAGAAAACCGTTAAGAAGGAGTTGGGGAACCAGGGCCGGCTCGAATACAGCATTATCATGGATAATTCTGAAAAAGAGCAGGGACCCTTTGCCATCAGTGTTCCCACGGGAGAAAAAAAAGCAGTTGCCAATCCATCCGTATCGATGCCCATAGATTTAAATCGCGGCAGTTCGAAAGAAATACCTAATCCCTTTATCATCCCCGGTCTTAAAAAGATCAAAATCAACTCCCAGCTCATTGAAAGCTATTCTTTTGCCAATTTTATAGAAGGTGACTGCAACCGCCTGGCCCGTTCAGCCGGTTTTGCTGTTGCCACCAATCCTGGCAAAACCTCTTTCAACCCCCTCCTGCTATACAGCACCACCGGCTTAGGTAAAACGCATCTTTCCCATGCCATAGGCCTGGAAGTTAAAAACAACTTCCCCGAGAAAACCGTTCTGTATGTTACCACCGACCAGTTCATCAACCAGTTTATTGATTCCGTCAAAAACAATAACCAGAATGATTTCGTCCATTTTTACCAGATGATCGATGTTCTGATTATTGATGATATTCATAACCTGGCCGGAAAAGAAAAGACACAGGATGTTTTCTTCCATATTTTCAACCATCTCCACCAGAAAAGCAACCAGATCGTTCTGACTTCCGACAAGCCACCTATCGAGATGAAAGGTATTGAGCCAAGGTTGTTGTCGCGGTTTAAATGGGGACTTTCTGCCGATCTTCAGGTTCCTGATCTGGAAACCAGAATTGCGATTTTACAGAAAAAACTTTATAATGATGGTATCGAAATACCGCAGGAAGTAGTTGAGTACCTAGCTTACAGCATCAATACCAATGTAAGGGAACTGGAAGGGGCCTACATTTCCCTGCTTGCACAGTCGTCCCTCAACAAAAAGACCATCACGCTCGATCTTGCACGACAAATGATCGACAAGTTCGTGAAAAACACTTCAAGAGAAATTTCCATCGACTATATACAGAAAGTTGTTTGCGACTATTTCAATATTTCCGTTGAACAAATCCATACCAAAACACGTAAACGCGAGATTGTTCAGGCCCGGCAACTTTCCATGTACTTTTCCAAGAAACATACAAAGGCTTCCCTTGCCAATATCGGAATGCAATGCGGGAATAAGGATCATGCCACGGTCTTGCATGCCTGTCGAACAGTAAACAACCTGGTTGAGACCGACAAACAGTTCCGTACCTTTGTTGAAGAACTTGATAAGAAGATCAAGCTCTGAAATTTCTATGAAAATACTTTTTGTTTGTACCGGAAACATCTGCAGGTCGCCACTTGCAGAAGGAATCATGCGTCAGAAACTAAAAAAATACAACCTGCCTGGTGAAGTTGACTCGGCGGGTTTTGAGGCATTTCACATAGGCGATCCGCCTGACGCCAGAGCAGTTACCACTGCCCGCAAGCGGAATATCGACATAACTGATCATGAAGCACGATTATTTCAGCTTTCTGATTTTGATGACTTTGACAGGATTTATGTGATGGATGATTATCATTTCCGGAACGTGATGGCATTGTCGAGAAACGAGAAAGACAAGGCAAAAGTTGATTACATGATGAATGTGGTTTATCCCGGACAGAACATTCCAGTTGACGATCCATGGTACCATGGAATTCATGCCTTTGAGAAAGTTTACGAACAGCTGGATCACGCGTGCGAAATCCTTGTAAAGGAACTTTCTGCTAAAAAATCCTGAAGCATGCAATTAACGGTTCCAACGGCTGAAGATATCCTGCAGGCTTACCAGCGGGTAAAACCATTTATCCATCAAACGCCAGTACTTACCTCACAGGCCATCAACCGCATGACAGGGGCTGAAGTCTTTTTCAAATGTGAAAATTTCCAGAAAGTTGGAGCTTTCAAAGCAAGAGGTGCGACCAATGCCGTGAGAACGCTTCCCGCGGAATTGTACCGTGGTGGCGTCGCCACCCATTCCTCGGGCAATCATGCCCAGGCGCTTGCATGGGCAGCAGGACTTGCCGGGATTTCCGCTTATATCGTCATGCCCTCAAATTCATCGAAGGTAAAGGTTGCCGCCGTGAAGGAGTACGGTGGAAAAATCACCTTTTGTGAACCGACACTGGAGGCAAGAGAATCAACTCTGGAGAAAGTAATATCCAGTACCGGAGCCACCGAGATTCATCCTTACAACAATTACAGCATCATTGCAGGGCAAGCCACCGCGGCGCTGGAACTGATCAACAGTACCGAAAGAACGGATATCATCATGGCACCTGTTGGCGGTGGCGGGTTGCTCAGCGGAACAGCACTTTCGACAACCTATTTTTCGCCAGGAACAATGGTCATTGCCGCTGAACCCGAGCAGGCTAACGATGCATGGAAATCGTTTACCAGCAAAACATTGGTTCCTTCTATAAAGCCTGAAACCATTGCCGATGG
>JBLNAN010000196.1:0-3471 GCA_050259355.1 Syntrophothermus sp.
GTAAAAGGTTCTCTGGAAACCGGTACCGACAGTATCCTGCTCTATGGCAACATGGGCGTGTGGCTGACAAACCCCGGACTCAACAGCTTTGCTGATTTTAACGACGGGTTTCCACGGGGTATTGATAACAGGAAAATATCCTCGATGGTGAAAACCCCGGATGGCAGACTGTTGGCGGGGACGTTGTTTGGTCTCTATCAGAAAAAGGCCGGTAAAAATGGGAAATGGGAGAAAATAAGCCTGCCAGTTGATGAACTCCGGATCGTGAAGATCCTGGTGAAGAATGACAGCCTGCTGGTGCTTACCCGTTCTAACCTCATGCTGAACCGGCTTTCGGAGAAGAATAGTCAATTTTCAATAATAAAATTACCGGTCCCGGCAGATGATGATCATAAAACAGGGTTATTCCGTACGCTTTGGGTGGTACACAGCGGTGAGATCTATGGCTGGGTAGGAAAGCTGATCGTGGATGGCATCGGGATAACTTTTATCATCATCTGCATCACGGGGCTGATCTGGTTTTTCGTACCCATGTTCATCAGGAAGATCAGGGATGATGCGAAAAGCAGGATCAAGAAATTTAACCGTGATTCCCTGCGGGTACACAACTGGCTGGGATCCTGGCTGTTGCCGGTACTACTTCTGACCACCATGACGGGAATGTTCCTGCGCCCGCCGCTGCTGATCCCGATAGCAGAATCAAGGGTAGGGAAGATCAGGTTTTCGGAGCTTGACAGTCCTAATCCCTGGTTTGACCGTTTCCGGGATATGGTTTATGATGCGGCTTCAGGGAAATATTTGTTTGCAACGGGTGAAGGGATCTATTTTACGGATGGTCATCTTCAGAAACCCATGATCCCTTTCAGCAACCAACCGCCGGTGAGTGTAATGGGAATTACCACCTTTGAAAAGAACAGCGACAGTTCATACATCATAGGATCTTTCAGCGGTATCTACCGGTGGAATCCTGAAACAGGAGATATTTTTGATCATTTCACGGGAATGAGATATGAACCCGTTGAGCAGTCGGGTCCACCCTTTGGAAATATCTCGGTGAGCGGATATGTCAGGATAAAAGACAATGAATATATTTTCGATTACGCGGCTGGAGCCATCGGTCTGAAAAATTCTCTTCCTTTTGCACCAATGCCGGACCTTATCGTCAGGAATAGTCCCATCTCCCTCTGGAATACTGCACTGGAGTTTCATACCGGCAGAATTTACGAGCCACTGCTGGGAAGCTTTTATATTCTGGTAGTGCCCCTGGCGGGGATATTTACACTGCTGATCATTATTACAGGATTTATTATCTGGTACAAGGGGAGAAAGAAGAAAAAATAGATATCAAGAAAATTAATATTTTTGAAGAACAGACGAAGGTCTTTTTCAGCGAAAATCAGTCAAACCAGTGGTTTCTGTGTGCTAATAAACTTTTTTTCTTGCACACTGAGTTTCACTGAATAGACTGAGTTACACTGATAAGAATCTTACATCAACAGTCGCTAATCAAGCGTCTTATACCAATTCTTAGAAAAACATTTATGATTAGCGATGAGCGATGTTTGGTTTAAATGAATGCAAGAGACTGCCGACCGCGGACTGCCGACTGTCGACTTATTTGATACTTTAAAACATGAAGAAAATTATTACATGGCTTATTCCTCCTGATCAGTGGAAACCCGCGGTATCCGTTATACTGGGAATTTTTTTCGGCCTTGGACTTTTTGCTTTCGTGGTATCCAACGCGGTTTCCTATGTTTCTGATGATCCGAAGGCCTGCATCAACTGCCACGTAATGAATCCTGAATATACCAACTGGTACCACAATGCCCACGGCAGGGTTACCACGTGCAACGATTGTCATGTTCCACATGAAAATGTTTTTGCAAAATACATGTTCAAGGCAACCGACGGGTTAAACCATGCCACCAAGTTCACTTTCCGGATGGAACGGCAGAATATCATCATGGAAGAAGGAACACGCCCGCTGATTCAAAAAAACTGCCTGCGCTGTCATGACCACGTGGTCAACAAATCCTATCTCCGAAGTGTTTTGCCGAACTACAAAAATCATCTTGAAGAACGATATTGCCTCGATTGTCACCGCCAGGAACCTCATGGAACCGTGAAAGGTCTGGCATCAGTGCCCAATGCACTTGTCAGTCGTGAAACGGGCTCCAGGGTGGCATCATGGATACAGGAAACTGAAAAATAAACTACACTGATATGGAAAACATCAACAAGAGAAAACCCTGGGTCAACTGGGCACTTTTTGCGGGAACTATGGTACTCGTTTTTTTACTGGGCCTGCTGGCTTCATCCATCATTACGAGAAAGGCTGAAAAAGAATACGTGTATAAACCGAAAGTGAGAATCGTGGATGTTGAACCAAGAAATTCAGTTTATGGAGAAAACTTCCCCCGTGAATACCAGTCTTACCTGCAAACGAAAGATACAAGTTTCAGAAGCAAATACAACGGGAGTGCTTCCATTGACGAACTTGCCGAGGATCCAAGGATGGTCGTTCTCTGGGCCGGCTATGCTTTCTCAAAGGATTACTGGCAAAGCCGTGGTCATTACTTTGCGATAAACGACATTCGTAGCACCCTCCGCACCGGCGCCCCCAAAGGTCCCGACGATGGCCCGCAGCCCAATACCTGCTGGTCATGCAAAAGTCCTGATGTTCCGCGACTGATGAAAGACAAGGGGGTTACTTCTTTTTACAAGGGGAAATGGGCATCGCTGGGCAGCCAGGTGGTAAACAACATCGGATGCGCCGATTGTCATGACCCTTCGACGATGGACCTCCGCATTACCCGTCCCGCGCTGGTAGAGGCTTTCAAGGCGATGGGAAAAGATCTTACCAAAGCCACGCACCAGGAAATGCGTTCGCTGGTTTGCGCCCAGTGTCATGTGGAATATTATTTCGATAAGCATCGTCCCGACGCTGACGGCGTCGCTTATCTGACTTTTCCCTGGGGTAAAGGAATGACGGCAGATTCTGCTCTTGCTTATTATGACAAGGCCGGATTTTCAGACTTCACCCATCAGTTGAGCCGTACGCCCATCCTGAAAGCACAACATCCCGATTATGAAATTTTTCAGACCGGCATTCATGCTGCCCGCGGCGTTGCCTGTGCCGACTGCCATATGCCCTATATTAAAGAAGGCGGACAAAAATTTACCAGTCATCGCATTGTCAGCCCCCTGGCCAATATTGCCAATACTTGCCAGACTTGTCACCGGGAAAGTGAAGAAACCCTGCGTAAAAACGTGTATGAACGTCAGGATAAAATCAAGGAGATACGCGACAGGCTGGAAATTGAGCTGGTAAGTGCTCACGTTGAAGCCAAAGCGGCCTGGGATGCGGGAGCCACTGAAGTGGAAATGGGACCGGTGCTGAAAAAGATCCGCAGTGCACAATGGTTCTGGGACTACTCTGCCGCCGGTCATGGCTCATCTTTTCATTCA
>JBLNAN010000197.1:0-6127 GCA_050259355.1 Syntrophothermus sp.
TGAATATTTTTCTTTTCCAGCAGGGCACCCAGTACTTTTGCCGCTCCCGGTTTTGTGAATGCACCTGAAAGCGGTGTTACATAGGATATTTTAATTTTATCGCGAATTCCTTTCCCGGAAAAATAAGCATCGGCTAGCATGGCAAATTCAAGGGGAGCTACCGGACATTTAATGGGCATGTCGGCAAGGTTAATCACCAGTTCGCCACCCTGAAAATCTTTTAGTGCACTGCTCAGCGCCGTGGCTCCTTCAAAAGTGTAAAAATCAAAAATCTTTTTACGCCACAAAACATCCTCCATACCCGGTGTTTCGGAAGGAACTATACGGGTACCGGTAGCAATGATAAGAAAATCGTAAGAAAGCTTGGTACCATCCGCCAGCACCACCGTGTTATCCGCTGGATGTATTTTTTCAGTTTCGGCAACAAGAAATTTTACCTCTTTTGAAAGACACGCGGAGGAAGGTTTCCTGATCTGTTCTTCACGATACATCCCAAAAGGAAGGTACAAGAAACCTGGCTGATAAAAATGAGTTTTTGCCCGGTCGATAATGGTGATGTTCCATTCATCCTTATGCAATTTTTTCTGCAGTTTATTGGCCATGATGGTCCCGCCGGTTCCTGCTCCGAGAATAACAAGTTGTTTGACCATAGAAATTAAATATCCACAAATGTAGATATTAAAATTTAAAGTTTAAATAATTTGTTAAAGATTTAACATTTCAAAAATAGGAAAAGGGTTTTTAACCTGCAATTTTTTTATGTATCAGATAATCAGGGCGAAATAAAATTGGGTGTGACAAATATCACTTTTTGAAGCGAATGCAATTCACACCAGGAGTACTTGACGATATTAAAGCGATTTATAATTTTGTAATCTAAATATCTATATTTTTATATTTAACTATGATGAACACTACTTTCGAGAGTCAGATAACTGATTTAAAAAACCGGATGGACAGGATTGAAGCCGGTACAAAAGACCAACTTTCCATGGTTGTTTTCTCAGGCGACATGGATAAGATACTTGCCGCCATGATCATAGCAACCGGTGCGGCAGCCTACGATATGAAAGTAAAACTTTTTTTCACTTTCTGGGCTACCTCGGCGCTCCGTGATCCGAAGAAAAACGTCAATGGAAAATCTTTAATGGGAAAAATGTTTGGTTTCATGCTGCCCAAGGGAAGCGAAAAGATCAAGTTAAGCAAAATGAACATGGCCGGGATGGGAACGTCCATGATCAAAGGGCTGATGAAAAAAAATAATATTGCATCCCTTCCCGAGATGTTCAGAACCGCCAGTGAATTGGGTATTGAAATCAATATCTGTGAAATGTCGATGAACCTGATGGGGATGAAGCGGGAGGAAATGATTGATTACCAGAATATGACCGTTTGTGGGGTTGCCACTTTCCTCGCGGACGCACAGGAAAGCAAAGTTCAATTGTTCATCTGAAAAACAAATAAAATCTGATAAAATGAATACAGAAGAATTAAAAGCACTGAAATCGAACAAAATCGTTGATGCAAGAGGTACAGCGTGTCCCGGACCGTTGCTGGCGGCGAAGAAAGCCATTGGTGAAATCACTTCCGGACAGGTAATGGAAATTTATTCATCGGATGAAGGAACTAAAAATGATATTCCGCGCTGGTGCCAGAAGATGAATTATTTATTTTTAGGCATACTTGAAGAAGACAGCTATTCAAGACTTTTTCTGCAGAAATCCTAGTTACTTTTTTTTGAATTGAACTTGTTAAAAATTAAACAAATCTCCTTTTCAGGAGGCTGATAATATATTGCCCAAAAATCTGGTATGGAAACAGCAACCTACAAACCCAAAATCCTTGTTTTTTCAACCGACAAGATCTCAGATCCCGGTATTGATCAGGCAGGATTACGAAAAATTCATTATTCACCTGCAGTGTACGTGATCAGTTTACCCTGTTCTTCGGGTGTGAAGCCCAACTGGATATTGCATGCCCTGGAAACCGGATTTGACGGTGTTTTTATAGCAGCCGACGGTCATGAATGTTCTTACAGCCCGCATTGTCCTGACCTGACCAACCGGATCATCGAGGAGGCACAACGGCGGTTGAAGGAGAAGGGGATCAGCCCGAAAAGGATCCGGATGGCTGCCATCTGCTCGGTTTGTGCAGAACCATTTGTAAATCATATGAATAATTTCAGCAAAATCCTGGTGGATCTCGATCAGCAGGAAAAGGCCATCCATGAAAATTAAAAAAGGCAGCATGTCAGTTAAAAATAATATATACGATGTAATGGTGGTTGGCGGGGGCATTGCCGGCCAGGAAGCGGCACTGAACCTTGCAGACATGAACTACAAGGTACTGCTGGTGGAGAAGGAACTTTCCATCGGTGGGAAAATGATTCAGCTGAGCAAAGTTTTTCCAACTCTTGACTGCGCTGCCTGTATCACCACGCCCAAGATGTCGGAAACCGCCCGTCATCACAATATCACGTTGATGCTGAACAGCGAGATTAGCACGATCAGCAAAACAAACGGAAATTTCCGTATTGATGTGACAAAAAAGCCGCGCTATGTTAAGCCTGAAGCCTGCACGGGCTGCCAGGAATGTGAAGCAGCCTGCCCGGAAGTGAGAAAAGATGAATATAACCGTGGTCTGGCTGGCAGAAAGGTTGCCTATATCCCGTTTAACCTGGCCAATCCCCGTATTGCAAATATTGACCGGCAGGATGTTTCGGCTCCCTGTATCGCCGAATGTCCGGGTGGTGTGAAACCATATGGTTATGTGTCACTGGTGAGGAACGGGCAGTTTGAAGATGCCATGCGTCTTCACCTGGAAGATGCGCCACTGCCCGGAAGTCTCGGCCGCGCTTGTTATGCCCCCTGCCAGAACGCCTGCACGCGCGGAAGTCTGGAAGCCCCGGTTGACATGCGTCGTATCAAACGCTTTTTCACTGAGGCATATTACGAGAAATATCCCGTGCCGCCACCGAATCCCATCGAACAGACCTCAGGCAAAAAAATAGCAGTGATCGGCTCTGGTCCGGCCGGACTCACGGCTGCCTATTTTCTCGCCCAAAAAGGGCATCAGGTTAAGATATTCGAGGCCGCGCCACAGCTGGGCGGGATGCTGAAACTTACCCTGCCGGAGTACAGACTTCCCAAGCAGGTGGTCGACAGGGATATCCAGAATGTGCTTGCCCTTGGTGTCGAAACCCAGGTCAACACCCGGGTCACTGATATCAATGACCTGAAGAAAGAAGGATTTGATGTTGTATTTGTTTCAGTGGGAACACATGAGACCTCCAGAATGGGGATCAGGGGATCGGAGATGAACGGTATTGTTAACTGCCTTGATTTTCTTCGCCAGGCCAATATTGGCAAAAAGGAAGATCTTACCGGGAAAAGGGTAATGGTGATTGGCGGGGGAAATACCGCCATGGATGCAGCCAGAACAGCGATCAGGCTCGGGGCTGCCAGTGTTGATGTGATCTATCGCAGGAGCCGCCGGGAGATGCCATCCTTTGAAATAGAAATCTCGGAAGCTGAAGAGGAAGGTGTAAAGATTAACGAGCTTCTGAATCCGGTTGAATATACGGGTGAAAATAACAAATTAACCGCGGTGAAACTGATCCGGATGAAACTCGATATGCCTGATGAGAACGGCCGCCGGAAACCGATCCCCGTGGAAGGCTCTGAATTTATTCTGCCGGTTGATCTTATCATCGAAGCCATCGGTCTCCAGCCGTCAACTTCCTGCTTTTCCAACCAGATCAGGATCAGTAAAAACGGAACCATTCAGGTGGATCCGAAAACCATGCAGACCTCACTGCCGTTTGTTTTTGCTGGAGGAGATTCGGTTTCAGGTCCGTCTTCCATCATCGAGGCGATAGGACAGGGGAAAAAAGCCGCATTTTATATGGATAAATATCTTGCAGGAGAGGATATGGCCGCTTTTGAATTCGGGGAAAAACTGCCTGCCGTTGAAAAGCAGAAGGTATTATCCGGAGACACTATCGTATCTCTACCTCCGGTGGAAGAGAAACTAAGACCTGTAAAAGAAAGGGTACTGGATTTTCAGGATGTTGAAATAACATTCAGTCAGGAAGAAGCACTTGCCAGTGCATCGCGCTGTCTTGACTGCAGCAACTGCCGTGAATGCCACCAGTGCGTTACTGCCTGTCCGGCGAATGCTATCGATTTTTCGCAGAAAAAGGAGAAGGTTACTGCCACCGCGGATGCCATTGTCATTTCTTCAGGATTTCGTTTATTTCCGCCATCCGGCAAACCGCAGTACGGATATGATAAATTTCCCAACGTGGTGGATTCTCTGCAGATGGACAGGCTGATTGCTCCAACCCGGCCTTTTAATAACGTGCTCCGGCCGGGTGACGGGAAGATGCCCGGAAAAATTGCCTATGTGCTTTGCACGGGATCCCGCGATTCAAGTCTTGAGAATGACAGGGGATGTGCCGGTGAATGTTCCAATAATCCGATATGTTCACAAATATGTTGCATGTACTCTGTAAAACAGGCACAATTGCTCATGGGAGCCCTGCCCATGGCTGATATCACCATCTACTACATTGATATACGTGCATTCGGAAAAGGATACGAGGAATTTTTTCAGCAGTCTGCATCCATGGGGATGTCATTCATAAAAGGAAAAATCGCCCGTATCAAAGAAAAACCCGATGGCAGCGGTGATCTGATCCTCCGTTATGAAGATACCCTGACCGGTCAGGTGAAAGAGGCGGAACACGATCTGGTCATTTTGTCGGTAGGCGTGTTACCCAATAATGCGATTGCCGGAAATTTTACCGGTCAGAAACCGGAACTGGATGAGTTTAATTTCATCCGGCAGACAGACGAGCTTATTAATCCTTCGCAAACCTCTGTTCCGGGGGTGTTCGTGGCAGGTACTTCTGCACGGCCGATGGATATCCCGGATTCCATCCTTTCGGCGGGTTCAGCAGCCTCAGAAGTGGCAAGTTATCTGGGTTTTGTTCAGAAAAACAGGAAAAAAGACAGGGTCATGGAAGCAACTAAATTATAACCGATGGAAAAGAAACAAAAGATTGGCGTTTATATATGTCATTGCGGCGGAAATATCTCCGACTACGTGGATGTTGAACATATCAGCGATCTTATTGGAAAGGAGGATAATGTGGCGGTTTCCAAGAATGTCATGTTTGCCTGTGCCGATTCCAACCAGAAAGAAATGGTGAAGGATATTCAGGAAAAAGAACTCGACGGTATCGTGGTATCCTCCTGTTCTCCCAAGCTTCACCTGCATACCTTCAGAAATGTTGCTTCACGCGGCGGGCTCAATCCATACAATTACATCCAGGTCAACATCCGCGAACAATGTTCGTGGCCGCATTCGGATGATCCGGGAAGGGCTACCGCCAAAGCCACAGGTCTCATCAGGGGGGGAATCAACAGAATAGCACGTTCTGAAGGGCTGGAGACGATGGAAATTGATGCCGTGAAAACAAATGTCGTGGTTGGTGCCGGGGTTTCCGGAATGCGTGCAGCCATTGAACTGGCCAGGATGGGCAATGAAGTGTTTCTTGTTGAAAAGGAAGATTTTGCAGGTGGAAGAATAGCAGAGTGGGGCGATCTTTTTATCAGCGGGCAGAATGGAAAACAACTCGTGGACAGACTTCTTCAGGAAATCAGGGTACTGCCCAATATCACGCTGTTCACTGGTGCTACCCTGGAAAAAGTGACCGGCAGCGTGGGTAATTTCAATGTCAGCATCCGGCTTGAACCCAGGATACTTGATGAGAACCGCGAGATCCAGTTTATCAGCGTAACAGCCAGTTCTGTCCTGGTCACCACAGGATATGATTCTTATGTCCCGTCTACAAACGAACTGGGGTATCAAACTATCGGAAATGTTATCACTCTCCCTGAACTGCGTAAACTTATCAATGAAAACCATCAGAGGGATCTTTTTTTCGAAGGGAAAAAAGTAAAGAATATTTCATTTATCTATTGCGTGGGCAGCCGTCAGCAGGAAGGGGAAAACAAGTACTGTTCGCGTATTTGCTGCACAACCGCGGTCCATACTTCGCTGCTGCTTCACGATAAATTTGACAATATCCGGGCGTACCATCTTTACCGTGACATGCGAACGT
>JBLNAN010000198.1:0-2737 GCA_050259355.1 Syntrophothermus sp.
AACTTTTTTTGCAGAATCCAGGCGGATCTCCTTTTTCTGCGCCGGAGTCTGTGTTTTCGGTTTTGGAATAACGTAGATCGGCTTATGAATTTCAGAAATCGTGCGAGACGGGGAATAAAAAATTCCTGAATAACTGGCCTTGATCTCCCGGAACCTGTCATACTGGTGAAAGCCGATCCAGGTAGCCAGACCAACGGGCAACGCCAGCAGGGCTGCCCATTTCATCAGGGATGGTATTTTAATTTTGTTCTGCCGGGTTACATGCACTGCCTCCATGGTACGGCGCACGGCCGGAGAAACATACGATGCAAGACCAAATGATTCGGAAAGATAATTTACCTGATTATTCTGATGGAAAACAATATTTCCTTCCTCTTCAGCGATCAATTCTCCGATCTGCCCGAGTACCAGCTTTTTGTCTTCTTTCAGAACCTCCTTCCATCCGGCGACTGTCTTTTCAATAAAAATCAACGCCTGGTCATAACTGATTTTTTGGGATTCAGAAAGATGATGCGCCAGCAATCCGTCATTCTGCTGAAGGTTGATGTTAAAAAGTAATGATTTGAAAGGAGGGAAAAAGGTATTGCTCGACCGGTGAACACGTGCAGAAGCATAACTCCCGATAAATCCTCCGAAGCGGGGGATAATCACGCAATCATGATGAAAAAGCAGTTCTTCTATTGAATTTTCTAATCTCATAAATCGAAAGGGTCTGCTAAATTAAACTATTCCGGCCCTTTTTCTCCGTTTCTGTTAGTAATTTTTAATAAGTCATCAGGTGTATCTACCGCGATGCTTTCCACTTCTGTTGTTCCCACCCGTATTGAGAATCCATGCCATAGCCACCGCAATTGTTCCAGTGATTCTGCTTTCTCTGGCGGAGAAACCGGCAGCTTTACCAGCCGCTTCAACGTTTCCGTCCTGTACCCGTAAATCCCGATATGCTTGAAAAAATCATGGATTTCGGCCCATTCTTCTACGGCTACACCTCTCAGGTAAGGGATGGGCTGACGGCTGAAATAAAGGGCGTTTCCATTACTTCCTGTCACCACCTTTACCACGTTGGGGTTAAAAATTTCAGTGGTTGTACGTATTTTTTTCTTCAGAGTTGCGATGTTCACATCATCTTGTGAAAAAATATCCGCGACTTGCCGAATCTGATCCGGATCGATAAAGGGTTCATCTCCCTGTATATTTATGATCACATCCGTTGTTTCACCCAGGAGATCAGCCGCTTCGAGGCATCTTTCAGTACCCGAGGCATGATCGGGAGAAGTCATAACCGCTTCACCGCCGAATATTTTAACCGTTGAAAAAATTTTCTCGTCATCCGTGGCAACCACCACGCTTGTCAATAAGCTGCATTGGCTTGCCTGCTCGTACACCCTTTGTATCATGGGTTTTCCGAAGATATCGGCAAGAGGTTTTCCCGGGAAACGGGATGAACCAAAACGTGCGGGGATGATTCCTGTGATTTTCATCATTTAAAAAAGGCCATGCAGTTCAGCATTGATCCTGTCGATCACCATTCCCAGGTGTTCAGGATTTCCCGGAATATTCATGTTGTCAACCTCCACGATCATCAGTTTGCCGAGTTTATACCCGCCAATCCAGTCCTCGTACCGGTCGTTGAGACCCTTGAGGTAATCCAGGCGTATGGCGTTCTCGTATTCTCTTCCCCGTTTCTGAATCTGGCTAACCAGGGTGGGAACGCTTGCCCGCAGATAAATCAGAAGGTCAGGGGCGGCAATAAAACTGCTCATCAGATCAAAAAGGGAGGAATAATTATCAAAATCCCGTGTAGTCATCAGGTTCATGGCGTGCAGGTTGGGAGCAAAGATATGAGCATCCTCGTAAATGGTCCGGTCCTGTACAACGGTTTTTCCTGAACGGCGGATCTCCACCACCTGTCGGAATCTTGAATTCAGGAAATAAATCTGGAGATTGAAGGACCAGCGTTGCATGTCTTCATAAAAACTGTTGAGGTATGGATTGGTATCCACGTCCTCGTAATGAGGTTCCCAGCTGAAATGACGGGCGAGCAGACCGGTAAGCGTTGTCTTCCCGGAACCGATATTTCCGGCAATGGCAATATGCATAATATGAAATATTAGATTTTGTCAAACTTACAGAAAAATATTGAACCTGTGAAAGGAGGCGGGAAATTAAGTTATTCACACCGGGTGCTTCAGCCCGAGCAGCTCGTTGATATACTTCCGGTCATTGGAAAGCCGGGGCACCTTGTGCTGCCCCCCGAGTTTGCCTTTTGACTTAAGCCAATCATAAAAAGTGCCGGTTTCCATGACCCTGACACGAGGTTCGCCAAGGATCATGTCGTGATACCTCTTTGCCTCATAATCTGAGTTCAGGGATTTCAGGGCATTGTCGAACAGGTTGGTGAAATAGTCAAGATTATCCGGCATTTTCTCGAATTCAATAAGCCATTCATGTGCCCCGCGGCTGTTCCCTTCAAAATATACCGGTGCACCGGTATATTCTGTAATAACGGCATTACATTTTTCGCAGGCAATCGCGAGCGCTTGTTCTGCAGTGTCAATGATCAGCTCTTCACCAAATGCATTGATGAAATGACGGGTCCTTCCGGTGATTTTTACACGATAAGGGCTGAGCGTGGTAAAGGAGACGGTGTCGCCGATCATATAGCGCCACAATCCCGCATTCGTCGAGATGATCAAAGCATAATTGACACCGGTTTCCACCTGATCCAGCAGCAGGG
>JBLNAN010000199.1:0-4909 GCA_050259355.1 Syntrophothermus sp.
CCGGTGAAGGTTCCGAACGAATTCAACATGAATATCGACAAGCGGAAAGCAATTTACACTCCTTTCCCGCAGGCTGTACCCAACAAGCCGGTCATCGATGCAGCACACTGCACCATGCTCACCAAGGGCAAGTGCGGCATCTGCGCCAAAGTTTGCGAAAAGGGATCCATCAACTACAAGATGGAAGACGAAGTCATTGAAAGGGAAATCGGCGCTGTGGTCGTCGCCACCGGTTATGACCTCTGGGATCCGAAACCTTACGAGGAATATGGTGTTGGTCGTTATAAAGACATCATCACCTCCCTGGAATTCGAACGAATGGTTTCCGCCAGCGGTCCGACCAATGGCGTCCCCATCCGTCCTTCCGACGGAAAGGTGCCCAAGAACGTGGTATTCATCAAATGTATCGGTTCGCGCGACGAAGCCAAGGGAATAGAGTACTGTTCCAAGATCTGCTGCATGTACACGGCCAAGCATGCCGTTTTGCTGCACCATAAGGTTCACGACAGTCATGCCTATATTTTCTACATGGATATCCGTGCTGCCGGCAAGGGTTATGAAGAATTTGTAAAACGTGCACAAACCGAAACCGCTGCAACGTATCTCCGCGGACGAGTTTCGAAAATCTATAAAAAAGGCGATAAGCTGATTGTACGCGGTGAAGACGGACAGATCGGGGAGGTAGTGGAGGTCGAAGCCGATCTCGTGGTGCTGGCCACCGCGGTGATCGCGCCAAAAGATAACCCGGCACTTGCCCGTTTGCTCGGCGTTTCCTACGACAAGTATGGCTATATGTCGGAAGCGCACCCGAAACTTCGTCCGGTTGAAACTGCCAAGGCCGGCATTTTCCTCTGCGGATGTACCCAGGCACCGAAAGACATTCCCGACACCGTTGCACAGGCTTCTGCATGTGCTGCCAAAGTTTGCGGACTGTTTGCCGGGGATACTTTGAAAAAAGACCCCATGGTTTCCAAGGTAAACAAGGAATTCTGTTCGGGATGCCAGAACTGTATCACGGTTTGTCCTTATGGTGCGATTGTAACCGAGGAAATTCCCATTGGTCACGGTTCAAAAGAAACAAGAGTGGTTTCCAAGATCAACGAAGGAGTTTGCCAGGGTTGCGGTTCCTGCGTTGCCATCTGCCGTTCGATGGCCATCAGCCTGAGCGGTTTCACAGATCCACAAATCATTAACGAGATAGTTTCAATATAAATGGAAGCTGAAGTAAAAGTAACAACAAGCCAGGTGAACAGCGCGGAAAATCCTGAAATCCAGGCCCCGGAAAACTGGCAGCCGGTTATCATCGGGATCCTTTGCAACTGGTGTTCCTATGCAGGTTCCGACCTGACAGGCACATCACGTATACAATATCCGCCCAACATCCGTATCATCCGTGTTCCCTGCTCATCCAGGGTAGACCCGTGGTTTATCATCAAATCACTGCAGACCACTGCCGATGGCGTTCTTATTTCGGGATGTCACCCGGGCGATTGTCATTATATCAGCGGCAACTATTATGCACGCCGTCGTTTCCTGGTGACCAAGAAACTCCTCAATTTCGTGGGATTTCACGAGAACCGGGTACAGTTTTCATGGGTTTCAGCTGCTGAAGGACCGAAATTCGCCAAGGTCGTGCAGAAAGTTACCGACGATATCAAACAACTGGGACCACTTCACAGACATAAAAAGGAAAATCTTTAAGAATGGACTATACAAAACAAATCCGGGACATCGCGTCAAGGCTCTTTACCGAGGAGAAGATCGATTATTTTGTCGGATACAGGAGGAACAGCTTTGATGACAACCAGGTGCCTTTTCTTGCCACCAGCGCTGCTGAGACGGAAAATCTGGTTTTTGATGATAAATCAGTGTTCAACCTGACAAATTACCTGAAACGCGAACATACCAGGAAGAAGAGGGTAGGGATTGTTGTAAAAGGTTGTGACAGCCGTTCACTGAATCTCATTCTCACCGAAAAGCAGGTGAAACGGGAAGATCTGTACATCGTCGGCATCAACTGCACGGGCGTTCTTAATGAAAAGGGCGAGAAAGCGCAGAATTGCCTCGAGTGTGTCATTCCCGATGCCGTGGTTTATGATGAGGTTCTGGGTGAACCTTCCGGAAGAAGAGAATACATCGTGAATGCGGATGTAGAAGCTTTGGCCGGAAAATCCCTGAAGGAAAGGGCCGATTTTTTTGAAGAAATTTTTGAGAGCTGTATCCGCTGTAATGCCTGCCGCCATTCTTGCCCGCTCTGTTATTGTGAAAAATGCTGTATCGATCAGGAAACCTCCACATTGTATCATGGTGCCAATACAGCGTCTTCGGCCATGCATGCTTTGATGACATGGTCGCTGCACCTCGCGGGCCGCTGCGTGGATTGCAGAAATTGTGAAAAAGCCTGTCCGAGTCACCTTCCGCTGCATCTTTTGCACAAGCAGAACGAGATGGTTATCTACCAGAATTTCCAGAATCATCTGGCGGGTGCCGAGAAAGACGACCGCGGGGCTTTTTACAAATACAGCCTTTCCGATCCTGATGATTTTATTATGTAAATGCATTTGAATTATGAGCATGACGATATTTGAAACAGATAAAAACGGTCTAGACAGGTTCTACGAATCCATCATGGGTAAATATGAAACCTATGCGCCCGTGGAGAAATTCGGAAAGTTTGATTACAAGAAGGTAACGAAGCTTTCAGATTGCGATCCTGATTCACCGATCCCTGCCACGATGAGCGTGAAGCCACTGTTCTTCCCTAAATCAGCCAAGGTGATGAAATTTAAGGAAGATAATGTGGACGGACTGACACTTTCGGAAACCGACGAGGATCCCCTCGCCGGAAAAAGAGTTGTGCTCGGTGTAAAGCATTGTGATGCCCGCGGATTGCAGGTGCTCGACCTGGTGTACAACTGGGATTATATCGATACCGATTACCAGAAAAGGCGTCTCAACACGGTGATCATTTCTGCCCGTTGCGAAAAAGCTGAACCCACCTGTTTCTGTACCTCCCTGGATTATGATGTTGAAAATTCTGATGCTCATGATGTGAAGATCGTGAAAGCCGGGAATGGCAAGATCTACATTCAGGCCGTTTCTGAAAAGGGCGATCAGCTTCTGAAGGAAAATGCTTCATCCATGAATGCCGCCAATGGCGAGGCATCTGAGGAAATGAAGAAACAATATAAAGAATTTGAAAGTACTTTCACGCTAAAGATGAACTACACGGAGATCAATGGCAAGATGCAAAAGATCTTCGATACTCCAGAATTTGAAAATGTCTCGTCCAACTGTATCGGCTGTAACACCTGTGCCTTCATCTGCCCAACCTGCCACTGCTTCAAGATTTCTGACGAGAAGGTAAAGGATGGCGGAGTTCGTTACAAAAGTTACGACTCCTGCAACAATGGCTATTTCACCCTCATGGCCGGGGGACACAATCCCCGGCCGGTGAAATATCGCCGGTGGAGGCAGCGCGCGATGCACAAGTTTGTTTATTACAAGGAAAGATTTGGCGCCAACCTGTGCGTGGGATGCGGTCATTGTGCCATCTCCTGCCCGGTCAATATCAGCATCTTTGACGTTGTAAACAAGGTAGCCAATTCAGAAATAAAAGAATAGAAAGATATTATGGAACAGCTCTTAGTACCGACCATTTGCAGGATTGAAAAGATCATTGATGAAACGCCTGATATCCGGACGTACCGGTTGAAGATGAGGGATGAGGCCCTGATGAACAGCTTCGACTGGAAACCCGGGCAATTCGTGGAATTCTCCATCATCGGACGCGGCGAATGCACCTTTTGTATCGCTTCCTCGTCCACCCGCAAAGGTTATTTCGATTGTTCAATCAAGAAGGCCGGAATTGTAACAGCCGACATTCATAATTTCCTGGATGAAGGAATGGATGTAGGTATACGCGGGCCTTACGGTAACTGGTTCCCGCTTGACAGTATCAAGGGAAAAAACCTGCTCTTCGTGGGCGGCGGCATCGGACTGGCACCTCTGCGTTCGCTGATCCAGTATTGCATCGATAACCGGAAAGATTATAAGGATTTTACCATTCTTTATGGTGCCCGCACGTCATCTGACCTGTGTTATAAGGAAGAGATTGAAGAATGGCGCAAGGACCCGTCGCTGAAGGTTATCCTTACCATCGACCGGCCTGAAGATAATTGGAAAGAAAACGTTGGGGTTGTCCCGAAGATCCTGGAAGAGGTTGTAAAGCCTGAAATTACCAATACAAAGGTGATTACCTGTGGCCCGCCGATCATGATCAAGTACACGATACAGTCGCTGCTGAAGCTCGGATTTGCTGATCAGGATATCATCACCACGCTGGAGATGAAGATGCAGTGCGGATTGGGCAAATGCGGCCGTTGCAATATAGGCAGCACGTATGTTTGCAAAGACGGACCTGTTTTTACGTATGATCAGCTGAAGAATCTGCCGGATGAATTTTAGCAGGGATGAGTTGCGACTCATCCTTAGAGAGCGGCGTTAAAGGGATAAAAGCACACACATTGGTGGGTGCTTTTTTTTATTTAACCTCTGCGTCCCTGGCGCCTCCTCGGTTATAAAATTTTCATAAAAAAAACCTAAAAATTGATATTAAAAATTTCATATTTTAGTAGAATTAATATTTAAAATATGAAATCCCTATACCTGTGGCTGAAGGTGGTTCTCGTCATTTCAGCATTCTCCATCATTCCTCTTGCCGGGCAATCACAGAACGGATACCTGGAAGGGACTGTCAAATCGTGTTATAATACCATAAGTCCCAATGCAATAATTACCATCTCGGGCACACCCTATTCCAGTAATTCCTCGGGCTATTTCCTGATCCCGCTCCCTCCCGGAAATTACACTTTCACCGCGAGTGCAGTGGGTTACATGAGTGGTACTT
>JBLNAN010000200.1:0-5388 GCA_050259355.1 Syntrophothermus sp.
AAACCACGCCCATTTCACCCATGGCTGCCATGAACCGGCTGTCTGATGCATCGGTGCCATAGTAATTTGCCTGGGTTCCATTGAATTGAAATACGGGACCAATACTTGCCTCTGAAAGCCTGTACAGTCCAATTCCGGCGGGATTGGTTTGTACCACCGAGAAATCTGCTCCAAGAGCGCCAAATGCACCACCTAATCCTACGAATCGTGCTGATCCGCCATAAATAATCCGTGAATAACGTAAGGCGTCAGTTGAATTTTGAGCAAGCAACGAGAGGCTGATCCCGGTTGCCAGCAGTACCATGATTAGTTTTTTCATAGAGTTTTGTATTTAGGATGAGACACCAATTTACCTCCTGCGTCCGCCACCGCCGCTGCTTCCGCTGTTGCCACCACCACCCGACGATCTCGAGGGAGAACTGTAGCTCGGGCTTGAGCTGCCGCCTGACCTTGAAGGGCTTGAATAGCTTGGCGATGAAGAGGGTGAAGAAGAAGAACGATGTCCGGATGACGGGGAGGAATAATCCCTTACATTAGAATTTGAAGGACTGCTGAATCTTGAGTTGCCCGACGGTGAAGTACTTCTCGTGGAAGGCGACGGGGAATTCCGTCTCTGATCAGAAATGGCTGAAGAACCACGGTTATTGGCGGGACTGATATACTCCTGACTTGATTTTGGCTGACGATAAGCCGGGGAAGAATAATTCTGTGTCTCTGATCTTTGAGTAACCCTTGCCTGTTCAGGACGAACATATCTTGGTGATGGCTGGGCTTGTACCGTCCGGCCATTGTTAGTCTGCGAGCGGGTATAAACATCCGTACGGGCCCTTGCATTTCCCTGATAGGCAGAAGTTCCTCTTGTATTTGAACTTGAAACTACTTTTGTACGGTCATATGAATAGCGGGGAGTAGTATTCCTGTTAATGTCCGTCGTATTCGTGCGGGCTGTGCGTTCATTCACAACCGGAGTGGTCCTTTCATTCCTGGTGCCAGAGGTATAACTACCGCCACCTGAACGATTGTCCCTACGCGGTGTTGTTTCGCGGTAAGAGCGGTTGTTGACGGTCTGGTTGGAATTTCCATCACGGCGGTTGTAATACCCATAATTCCCTGATGAACTCATCATTTTGCGGGGACCATAATAATAGGATGTTGAATAGGGATAATATCCCCATGAACCATCATAGTAGCCATCCCAATAGCCATTCCAGTAACCTCCCCAGCCATAATATCCATAGGAATAATAGGGATAATACCAGTAGGGATAGCCCCAGTCATAATACGAATAATAAGGATAACCCCATCCGTAACCAATTGAAATGGCCGGTCCCCAGAAGTAAGGCGACCATGAAGAACCGATATATACGTTTACATCATCATTACCCTGATCTCCCTGCTGAAGCGAATTATTATATTCGTCATAATACGTTTTTCTGCTTGATGTATCCTGTTTTCCGGAGGAATTGTTCTGATCATACAAGTCTGACCAGGTTGCAGTTTTTGAATCGGGAGCAACAGACTGCGAAGTGGAAAGATCCTCATTGGCCAGCTGGCTTTTTGATTTATTACTTAATTTTTCTGTCGGAGATGTGTTATAAACATCATCATAGGCCGTGGATGTGGTTTTTTGGGTAGCACATCCTGTAAAGATCAAAGTAATAAAAGCGGTGAGGATGAGTAGATTTTTCATGATTTTTCCTCCTTTCATGATTTGGTTTGGTTTAGCTTGGGATTATGACAGGGATATTTGTTAATTTTGCTGCTAGGTAATCGACGAAGTTAAAGCAATTTTCATACCACAAAGAAAGTATGGCAAAAGATTTTCCAACAAGAGCAGAAAATTATTCACAATGGTACAATGATCTCGTCATCAAAGCTGATCTGGCGGAAAATTCTGCAGTCAGAGGTTGCA
Source organism: Syntrophothermus sp. (assembly GCA_050259355.1). Lineage (GTDB taxonomy): Bacteria > Bacteroidota > Bacteroidia > Bacteroidales > FEN-979 > FEN-979. The sequence continues at coordinate 1,913 of JBLNAN010000200.1, forward strand.
TGGTGATAAAGCCTTATGGTTATGCCATCTGGGAAAAAATTCAGGCCGCGCTCGACAAGATGTTCAAGGATACGGGTCATGTAAATGCGTATTTCCCGATGATGATTCCCAAATCCTTTTTTAGCCGGGAAGCAAGTCATGTGGAAGGCTTTGCCAAGGAATGCGCTGTGGTTACGCATTACCGTCTTAAAAATTCTCCGGACGGAAAAGGTATCGTTGTGGATGAGGATGCAAAACTGGAAGAAGAACTTATTTTAAGACCTACCTCTGAGACTATCATCTGGGATACTTACAAAAACTGGATCCAATCCTACAGGGATCTTCCGATCTTAATAAACCAGTGGGCCAATGTCGTGAGATGGGAAATGCGGACCCGGCTGTTTCTCCGCACGGCGGAATTTCTTTGGCAGGAAGGTCATACGGCTCACGCGACGCGGGAAGAGGCCGTAAGGGAAGCTGAAACCATGCTGAATGTTTATGCTACTTTTGCCGAAGAATGGATGGCGGTACCGGTTTTAAAAGGTACAAAAACTGCTTCCGAAAGATTTGCCGGCGCTATTGATACTTACGCGGTGGAGGCCATGATGCAGGACGGTAAAGCTTTGCAGGCAGGCACTTCCCATTTTCTTGGTCAGAATTTTGCCAGGGCATTTGATGTTAAATTCCTCAACAGGGAAAATCAGCTGGACTACGTCTGGGCTACTTCCTGGGGCGTATCAACCCGGCTCATCGGTGCTTTGATCATGGCTCATTCGGATGATAACGGGCTTGTTCTTCCGCCCAGGCTGGCCCCGATACAGGTAGTTATTGTTCCTGTATTTAAAAACGATGAACAGCTAAATCTTGTCCGGGAGAAAGTTATCCCGATCAAAAAAGCCCTGGAAGCAAAAGGAGTTTCTGTTAAGTTTGATGACCGTGATACCCACAAGCCGGGATGGAAATTCGCAGAATATGAATTCAAAGGGGTTCCGGTGAGAATTACGCTCGGGCCGCGGGATATTGAGAACGGAACCGTGGAAGTTGCCCGGCGCGACACCCTGGAAAAAGAAGTTTTTCAGCTGACCGATATTGAAAACAAGATCCTGCATCTGCTCGACCAGATTCAGTCCAATCTCTACCAGAAAGCGCTGAGTTTCAGTGAAAACAATACCATCAGGGTGGATACCTGGGAAGAGTTCAGGGAAACGCTTGATTCTAAAGGCGGATTCATCCTTGCACATTGGGATGGCACTACTGAAACAGAAGAAAAGATCAAGGAAGAGACAAAGGCGACCATTCGCGTGATTCCATTCAATAATCCATTGGAAGAAGGAAAATGCATCTATTCAGGAAAGCCTTCAACCCAAAGGGTCATTTTCGCGAGATCGTATTGATTCAGAAAGAAATTACTTTCCCACTACCATTGACTTTCGTGATAAATTCCCGGGGATATCCTTTGTAATAAATATTCCCGATCGAGTTAACCGTTGCATCCAGATACTCCGTTGACCAAATCCAGCAATCGTTGCTGCTGTTATTGATCACATACGAATAAAGCGTTTTCAGATTTTCGCAATGCATGGGACCGTAATCTCCCTGGTATACTGAATTGACATTGATCCTGCCGCGAAGTTTTACATCTGCCGATCCAAGATGATAGAGAAAGAACCCCTGGTCGGCAACGAAAGTCAGATCAATGGTGCCACATCCTCCCCAGATATCCAAATTGAAAATGTCGGCACGTATTGTATCCTTGCAGGTCAGATTTCCTGACGAATTATAAGAAATGCTGCTGAGATTGTTAACTTCGACATAAACATTTATGGGTTTGTTATAATCCCTCACCCAGTTGCAAACATTGTTGTTTCTTATATACAGACATCTTCCTTTTACCTCGGTGGATATCCCGGGAACAATGTTCTTGCCGGCTTCCACGGTTGCAATATAGTTTTCAGAGGGCTTTATGATGACATTAACGTAATCGCCCATATCTATGGAGTCAAAGGAAGGAACTATCCTTGACTGCAAAATGATTTCTCCGGAATTATTGAAACAATCTGCGCCGCTTTTGCTGCACGAGATGATCATGACCGAAAAAAGCAGCAACAGAAAATATCTGGCAGAGTTCTTCATTTTATTGTTTTCTTACCATACAATTGTTCCATACGGATACCAAGTCCCCATCCGATATAATCAGCCCGGCCCCAATGTACTTTCAGCATGACCGTCATAAAGGCATATTTTGTAAAATTATATTGAAAGGAAAGCTTTTCATAAAGTGGGCCGTTGCTGTGTTCAGCTCCGCCGAGGTAATATCCGAGGTTAAAAATAAATGCTACTTTCGAAAGTCCAAGGGAATATGCCGCATTCACACCGGGGCGAAGGATCTTGAGATTATTGGTTAAAGTATCGCCCTGTTTTTCAAGTTTTACAATATGTGACTTATCATAAGAGAGATCAAGACCTGCTCCCCATTTGCTTTTCCTGCTTACCGGAAACCAGGTGTTCTCGAAAAAATGATACACCAGGAAATTCTCACCATAAACAGACTGCATATTTTTATAACCAACCAGGGCACCCACATCAAACTGGATGAGATGCCGGATGATGGCCTCGTAGGGTTGGGTAGGAGCGAGGAAACGATCGCCGATCAGTGGGTTTTCGCGGGCAAGGCGGTAAGCCATCCCAATGTTGGCCAGCGGGAGATTGATACCGTAATTGGGTAATTTCAGGGATCCGTTTGAAAAATGATGAAGAGAAATCCCTGCCGAAGCTGTTAACCTGTAATTGATCTTGTACCGGGCTTCAAGCATCAGGTCGGCAGAAGCATTGAAATGGGATCCAATGGCCAGATTTTTATAGTTATCCAGTCTGTTGAAAGGTTTGGTGATATAACCTACTCCCAATCCCAGCCTGAAATTGAATGAAAAAGTTTTAGATCGGAACAGGGGGAAGTTCAGGTATGGAAAAATAGAGTAGGCATCTCCCAGCCATTCTGATTTTCCAAGGTTGGAATACCATAAACTCACACCAATCTCGGGGTATGAATATACTCTTTCCCAAACGTGCTTTCCATAAGTCTCCTGGTGTATATTGAATTCAAAAGCAGTAAGATGGCTCTGAAAGAGCTCGAGAACAATATTATGAGGGTAAACGAATCCATACTGAAATTTCATCTCCGCCATCATATTGGATGTAAAAAGCTTATGCTCGAACTGTCCGCGCGATTCACGCGGCAGCAGGACAATAAGAGGCAGCAGGCAAAATACTGCCCGGCGGAACACTTTTTTGCGAATGATGGTCAGCATAGATATCTGCAGCAAATTTATCATGAATATTCATTCCGGTAAGGTTTATGCAGAGATATATACCCATGAAGATGCGCAGAATATTTATTTTTGTAAAAAATCCTTGTTAAAATGAATGAAAAAGTTGAAGCTTTCCGCAGATTGCTGGAAATTATGGATGAATTGCGGGCAAAATGCCCATGGGACAAG
>JBLNAN010000201.1:0-2529 GCA_050259355.1 Syntrophothermus sp.
CCTGCAGGAATTGACAGATTCAAGGAATCGGGTAACTTTCCCAACCCTTCATCCGTAGTCTTGGCAAATGAAAACTCCACGGCCCGTGAGGCATGGCGATTATTTACAAATACTGTATACCTTTCGCCTGAAAAAGAAGAGTTGTCATTCGTTCAGTATGCCATCAATCGTTGGAAAAAGGAACACGAACAAGAATAAACACTAAAAACCTGTTATAATGCAAACGGAAAACAGAGCTATATCAATTCTGGGATGCGGGTGGTTGGGAGTGCCGCTGGCCAAACATTTTATCCAAAAAGGAATTCAGGTGAAAGGATCGGTCACTTCAACCGATAAATTTGACCTGCTCACCCATGCGGGTATATTGCCATTCCGTATTATGATTTCTGATACAGAGGTGATCATGGATGATCCCGATTTTTTTCATGCCGATGTATTGATCATTTCTATTCCGCCAGGCAGGACCGATGATGTGGAGCAGGTCTTTCCTTCACGTATTCGGCGGTTGATTCCGTTTATTCATTATTCAGGAATTCAAAAGGTGATATTTATCTCTTCCACATCCGTTTATCCTGAGCAAAACCAGGTTGCCCGGGAGGATGATTCATTTTCTCCGGACAAGGCCAATGGGAAGGCTTTGCTGGAAGCGGAGAACTTACTTAAAGAGCAGACGGAATTTAAAACCACGATCATTCGTTTTGGTGGATTAATCGGATTGAACAGAAATCCTGCACGTTTCCTGTTGAAATCGTCACAGCCAATTGATGATGCACCGGTAAACCTTATTCATCAGGATGACTGTATAGAAATCATATCCATGATTATTCAGCAAAACCTGTGGGGTGAAACCCTGAATGCCTGCTGCCCGGACCATCCTATGAAAAAAGACTTCTATGGAAAGGCTGCCCGGCAATCGGGATATTCTTTGCCCGAGATGTCTGATCGTAAAGCCAATTATAAGATTGTCGACAGCAGTAAACTAACCCGGTTGCTCAATTATCAATTTATTTACCCAAGTCCTATGGATTATCTGGAAAATGCCTTTCAGTCATAATGATTCCTAAAGGTGGAAAGGGTTTAAAAAGTTTGAAATGGGTTGAATGGTTATATGGTTAAAAAATGTTGGAAAGGTTTTCGTCCTGAAAGCACAGGTTATTTCAGCCCAATGGCAACGCCTTGGGAAAACATGAAAACCTCATTTTTTCGCCCTGAAAGGGCAGGTAAAAGCTTGGAATGGTTGGAAGGGGTGAAAATGTTTCTATTGTTGCAGCTCTTATTCAAAGCCGCCAAATTGTAAATTGTCTAATTGTAAATTACCAGATGAGTTTTTTGATATCAATTGTCGGGGCAGGGCCGGGGGATCCTGAATTGTTGACTGTGAAAGCCCTGAACAGAATTCAGCAGGCCGATTATATTCTTCATGATGCATTGGTAAGTGAAGAGATTCTTCAGCTTGCACGACCAGAAGCCATCCGGGTTTATGTTGGGAAGATCTATTCAGACGGGCAGGATCAGACGGAACGGCAGGATACGATCAATCAGCTGATTTTAGATTTATCGGTAAAAGAGCAAAAGGTTGTACGATTGAAATCAGGTGATCCTATGATTTTTGGCCGCGGTGCCGAGGAAATACGATTTTGTATAGACAACCAACTGAACTATGAAGTGATTCCGGGAGTAACTTCTGCCCTGGGAGCAGCTTCCGCTTATGGAATCCCCTTGACCGAAAGGGGCAAAAACAGCATGGTGCTTTTTGGAACCGGAACTTACTGTGAAGGAGACTTTTGTGATATCAAAACCTTTGTTTCGGTTCTGCAGTCCGGATCGCCCATCGTATTTTTCATGGGCCTGAGTAAGCTAATAAAACTTGCCAAACGTTTGGTGGACCTGTCCATTGCGCTGGAAACAAAAGTGCATATTTTAAGCAAAGTATCCCAGCCGGGAGCTGATGCCATCGATGGAACACTGCAAAATATCGCTCAGCTAATTGAAACACATCAGCCGCCCATGCCTGCTTTGGTCATCATTGGCCGTAATGCTGAACGGCTAAGAATGAGTTAATGGATTGCATGGGGCATGAGTGGGGAGGAGAGGATACGATGGACACGATGTATCGTGTCCGTACGTGCTTCAATCCTTCAATCCTTCAATTTTAGGCTGCTTCCTGGCTCTTTTTTATCCTGCGGTACAGATAGCTGTTAAAGATATTTCTTTTGGCAAAGCGAAGTTGCTTATCCGAATTGACCAGTTTGATATAAACGTTTTTGGGAACTCCGAAATACTCATAGGTTGACCCGTCCAGGAAGGTAACTTCCAATAGCAGGCCTTTGTGTTTGTAATCTGAAATATTGGATTCTGTAATGGTGGTATTGTATTCTGCCTCATTGGCCGTAATTGTTTCCGGAGCAATACTTACCAAAAAATGATAGCCATCAATGATCTGCCGGCTTTTCTGCTCAGCTTCTTCTTTTCTTACGTCCGTATCATCGAATTTATCGGGATGCCACTCTTTGACAAGGTTTCTGTAGG
>JBLNAN010000202.1:0-8327 GCA_050259355.1 Syntrophothermus sp.
TTGGAAACAATGATGGTATTGATATTGCCTTCCACAGAAAAATGCAGTGGCAAACCCATCACGACCTTGAAATCAACAAGCGGCGCCTGAATGGCGTTTTCCAGGAGATCACGCGGCGGACTTACCATTGAGAATCCAAGGGCAGTTCTGAATTTCCATTCAGGATAATAACGGGGATACCGGATACTTCTCTTAACGACATCAAAGGAACCGGTATCTTTTTGCGAAAATGCCTGTAGGGAAAATATAAAAATGAACAGAAGGATAAACCTGAACTTCTTTCGCATCAAAATTCTTTTTGCGAAAATATAAATTAATTATTTATAAATGTAGATTATCCTTTAAAATTTTATATCCGTTTATACTTGCTTTCAGACTGGCGCCGTTTTTCATAATAACCGCGTAATTTTCCTTGTCGTACAATTCCAGCCTGGCAATAAAATCTGCATTTACGATGTAGGAGCGATGGATCCTGATGAATTTTCCCTGTTCGAGATGGGTCTCGAAATATTTCATCGTTTTTTCCTTGAGATATTTATTGGTTGCCGTGTGGATCATAACATAATCATCTTCGGCTTGAATATAAATGATCTCGGAAACAGGAATAACATCAATTTTATGACGGGATTTTACCGCGATCCGCTGCAGGTATTCTCCTTTTTCATCAACAGAACTGATCACGGCCTGCAGATTTTTGGTGAACGGAATTTTATCCTTCACCTTTGTCTTCGCTTTCTCCAGGGCCTGGTCAAACCGCTCCTTTGAATAAGGCTTCAGCAGATAATCCACGGCATTCAATTCAAAAGCCTTGATGGCGTATTGATCATAAGCCGTGGAGAAAATAACCACGGGAGGATCTTCTATCAATTCGAGCATTTCAAACCCGGTGATCTTCGGCATCTGGATGTCGAGGAAGGCAAGATCAGGCTTGAGATCCTGAATGGCTTTGGCACCGGAAAAGCCATCCGGAAATTCGCCAAGAATATCAATATCGGCGTGCTGCCCGAGATAATGACGAATAAGGTCTCTTGCCGGTTGTTCGTCATCAATGATAATGGTCCTGATGTTCATAGGGATGATGGATTTACACTGTCGGGTATGATTAAAATAACCTGGAAAACATTTTCTTTGATCGTGGTCTTAAGCAGTTGATCATTGCGATAGATGAGCTTGAGCCGGTCACGAATATTTCTAAGCCCGATGCCAGCGCCCTTACGGGATGGTGCCCCGGGTTCAAAATTATTAGAGATCTCGATGAGGGTACAGCAGTCATCGTTATAACATTTTGTTTTGATCAGTATCTCTCCGGTGCTTTCATAAACGCCATGTTTCACGGCATTTTCATACAGCGGCTGAAGTATCATGACGGGTATGAGGGTTTTTGAACAAGCTTCGGTGATATCAAAATCATATACCAGCTTGCTGCCGAAACGAACTTTCTCAATATCCAGATATTTTTTAATATTTTCAATCTCAGATGGAAGCATGGTAAATTTATCACTTCCCTGCGAAACGGAATACCTGAGAAAATCGGAAAGCTTGATCGTCATCTCCCTTGCCCTGTCGGGATTGGTTACCGTGAGCGAACTGATGGAATTGAGACTATTGAAAAGAAAATGAGGATTGATCTGCGATTTCAGAAGGTTAAGCTCCGACTCTTTGACCATCTCGTTCAGTCTTCCTTCTGCCTTGATCTTCTCCTGCAGATTGTTGTAATATATAAAAAGGTAATATACAAGGGTAAGCATCACGTAAATAAAAGTACCACTGATGATCCGCCAGGGGATGGATTCTTCCAGGATATTTATATAACTTTTATCATAAGAGAAAAATGAACGCATGGAGGTATATCCTAACCCAAACCACAAAAGAACGATGATCACCAGGAATGGAACCTGGGAAACCAGGATGGCCTGAAGGTTGGGTTTTGAAGGGATGCTGTACCTGACCGTGTACCAGAGCGCCAGTCCGAGGATGGAATACAATCCGTTGAAAAAGATACTGTCAACAAGTGAAGAAAGAAGTGACTGTCCGTAAAGAAAAAAAAGCATCGAAAAATGGATCCCCATGATGAGGATCCATGTACAGAAGTAAAAAATGATGGTACGGATACTTTGAAAAAACGGATGCTGGTTCATCAGATTCAAATACTTTTGATCTCGCCTCCGCCAAAGATGGCAGTGCCCTTTACCACGAGGTAATTTGGCGCATTGGGATCGGGTCTGAAGATTATTCTTTTATCTGAAAAACCGCCCATGATGGAGGAAACATTAAGAACAACGCGCCAGTCGGAGGGAACAATAAGGGTCACACCGCCAAACATGCATTCGATCACCAGCTCATTTCGACCTTCACCCAGAATGGCTTGTGTAAGATCTATTTCACTTCCCCCGAAGATATTGCTGATCTTGCCCCCGCGAAACACCTGGTTGGCAATACGATACTTGGAACCGCTGAAAAGATGGCTTTCATTGATGTAACCTTCTTCAAGGTTCGATGTCTTGTCTTCAAAACCATGATGATGGGCATGGGGATGGGAAAACCTGTGACGCCGGAATTCATCACGGATGCCCCGGCGGAAAAGAACTACCATCCCGATGGCAATTAAAAGAACAGGCCAGAAGATACGGGCTGTATCAAAATCAAACATCCTCGGGATAAGGAAAAAGGTACCTATCAGGATCAGGATATAGCCGGGAGTGGACCGCTCGTCGCCTGAAACACTGACCACGCCAATGGCGATCAGCAGCATCGGCCACGAGAAAACTACATGCTTGATGCCATAGCCGATTAAACCAAAATTGTAGGCAAGTAATACAAGACCTGCGAGAATGACCAGAAAGCCGAAGATGAATTTTTTAAGGTCTTTCTGTTTTACGGGTTTATCTACCAAGTTTTCCATAATTTTGAGTGTTAAAAGTAGTATAAATAATCTGAAAGCAAAAATAAGGTGACATCCTTCTTCCATCCAGTGAATATCGGCGGGATGGGGAAAAATCCCGGTTAAATGATGAACGGAGATCCCGGATTATACGATTTACTTGATCATCTGAATATCCACTATGATTATTATGAACATCCTCCTGCTCCAACCATAGAGGAAGCCGTTAAGTACTGGAAAGATATCGAATCAGCACACTGCAAGAATCTGTTCTTCAGGAACCACAAGGGAAACAAACATTACCTTGTGATCGTGGAGCACACGCATGATCTCCGGATTCATGATCTGGAACAACGGCTGAAACAGGGGAAACTGTCTTTTGCATCAGACGAAAGAATGAAAAAGTACCTGGGGGTCACACCCGGATCAGTAACGCCCTTCGGACTTATCAATGACAAAGATCATCATGTTCATCTTTTTATTGATATTCATCTGAAAGAAAGGAAAAAGATCAGCTTTCACCCGTGTATAAATACGGCCTCGCTCGTCATCAGCTATCCGGATTTTGAAAGATTTCTGGCCCACACCGGAAATTCCTATGAATATCTGGAGTTATATTAAAACAGCGGGCCGATATTCAGCCGGGAGCAATGACACAAAAAAGATTTAGCTTTGCACCATGATCATACCTTTCAGAAAATACCACGGTGCGGGGAATGATTTCCTGATGATCGACAACCGGGTTATGCAATGGGAACCGGAAGCCACCATGGTTGCATTTCTTTGTGACCGTCACATGGGTATCGGGGCCGACGGAATGATTCTCCTGAATTCTTCGGAAACAAAGGATTTTTCCATGCGGTATTATAACAGTGACGGGAACGAAAGCACCATGTGCGGAAATGGCGGAAGATGCATCAGCGCATTTGCTAGATTTCTCGGCCTGACAGAAGATCACGCGTTTTTTTCGGCAGCCGATGGTTTTCATGAAGCCATTATCCTTGAAGAAAAAGGGAATATTTCAATTGTCAGACTGAGGATGCAGGATGTTGAAATTCCCGTTGTGACGCAACCCGGTCAGATTTTCCTTAACACCGGCTCCCCGCATATGGTGATATTGGTGGACGATCCTGATCGCATAGATCTGATAGCAGAAGCCAGGAAAATAAGGTTTGGCAAGGATTTTAATGAAAAGGGCACGAATGTCAATTTTCTGCAGATGAAGGGTGATCAGCTGTATGTAAGAACGTATGAACGCGGGGTAGAAGATGAGACACTGGCCTGCGGGACCGGAGTAACCGCATCGGCACTTGCCGCGGCATTGCTTGATGGGAAGAAAACCGCATACGAAATCAGGACAAAGGGCGGAATGCTGAAGGTAACGTTCAGGAGAACAGCAGACAGGTTCACCGACGTTTGGCTTGAGGGACCGGCTGCTTTTGTCTTTGAAGGCACGATACAACTATAAACAGCATGGAAAATATCAGTCTTACCGGCGAAATATCCAAAAGGCTTCTGAAGACGGAGAACCTGAAACTCCGGGCAGTGGAGCCAGCTGATATACAGTTCATCTTTGACCTGGAAAACGATCCGGAAATATGGTGTGCCGGGAATACGATTTTCCCCTTTTCCAAATACCAGATTGAGCAGTACGTTTACAATACCTCACATGATATTTATACCGATAAACAACTCCGGCTGATGATTGATACCCGCGGTGAAGAAGGTAAATGCATCGGCGTGGTGGATCTGTTCGATTTTGATCCTCATCACCGGCGGGCCGGGCTGGGTATATTGATCCTCGCGGAAGAAAGAAACAAGGGCAATGCTTATGAAGTGGTGGAGATCATGAAGCAGTATGCACGGGAGGTATTGCAGCTTCATCAGCTGTATTGTACCGTTTTGGAAGGCAATGAAGCCAGCCGGCGGCTTTTTGAGAAAGCAGGCTTTACGCTGACAGGGGTCCGTAAAGAATGGCGCCTGCTCAACAATCAATGGAAAGATGAATTTGTTTTTCAGTACCTTTTTTAGAACCTGATGCCCATCCTGAACAAGAAAAAATTTTTATTTATCGCGGTTGCCGTGCTGCTGATCATCGCTGCAGCAGCAGGAATCCATTATTACCTGTATATTTTCCGCCCCAATGTTTCCCTTGAAAACAACAAAAAATCCGAATTTTTATACATTCCCACGGGTGCAACTTTTTCCAGTGTTTTCGATTCGCTTTCCCGGCATCATTACCTGAAAAATCCAAAATCTTTCACCTGGCTGGCCGAAAAGAGAAATTATCCGGATCAGGTAAAGCCCGGCAGATACAGGATCAGGGAAGGCATGAGCAATCTGGATCTTGTAAGACTACTCCTATCGGGGAAACAGGAACCGGTAATGGTGGTTTTCAATAACATCCGGACGAAAGAGGATCTGGCCGGAAAGATCAGCCGGCAAATCGAAGCGGATTCGGTTTCCCTTCTCAATCTTTTGAATGACCCTGATTATCTTGCTGAATTCAATGCCACACCTTCAACGGTATTCCGGCTGTTTATTCCCAATTCCTATGAATTTTACTGGAATACTTCTGCAAATTCATTTATCAGAAGGATGGTAAAGGAGATGAAGATCTTCTGGACGGACAAGCGGATTGAAAAAGCGTCGGTCACGGGCTTTACCATCGACCAGGTGGTGACACTTGCTTCCATTGTTGAAAAGGAAACGAACCGGAACAGTGAGAAGCCAGTGATAGCCGGGGTTTATATCAACCGTTTGCACCGCGACATGCCGCTGCAGGCAGATCCGACGCTGATCTTTGCCATGAACGATTATACCATCAAAAGGGTCAGGGAGGAACACAAGCATATTGTTTCACCTTATAATACCTACCTGAACAAAGGTTTGCCGCCGGGTCCCATCTGTCTTCCCTCGATTTCTTCCATCGATGCCGTGCTGGATTACAAAAAGCACAATTTTATTTATTTCTGCGCCAGGGAAGACCTTTCAGGATATCATGTTTTTGCGGTCACATTTGAGGAACATACCCGGAATGCGGCACGGTACAGGGCCATGCTGAATAAAATGAATATCCATTAATATGGGAACCGGAAAATCTTTAAGGTACACGATCATTTTGCTGATGACCTTGCTGATTGCCGGTAATCAGACCATCGCCCAGGATACGACTTCCGCGGTTTCCCGGACCGATACCGATAAAAAAAAACTCGCCGCTGTTTTGATAGCGGAAGGCGGTTTTTATGTGCTTTCCCTCACCGGGCTGTACTTCGCATGGTACAAGGATTACCCTCAAAGCAGTTTTCATCTTTTTGATGATAATCAGGAATGGCTTCAGATGGACAAGGCGGGTCATATGACTACCTCCTACTACGTCGGAAGAATTGGCTATGAATCTTACCGCTGGGCCGGGGTTGGCGAGAAAACATCTGCCTGGGCCGGGGGAATGCTGGGATTCGTGTACCTTCTGAACGTGGAGATACTGGACGGATTCTCCTCGGGCTGGGGATTTTCGACCGGCGACCTGGTTGCCAATACTGCCGGAGCAGCATTGTTCATTTCGCAGCAGCTGGGCTGGAAAGAACAGCGCTTCACGCTGAAATATTCCTATCATCCTACTGATTACCCGGCGCTCCGACCTGATCTGCTGGGTTCTTCAGCGGTTCAGAGATCATTAAAGGATTACAACGGTCAAACCTATTGGCTTTCGGGAAACATAAGTTCTTTCCTGCCAGGGGAATCAAAATTTCCCAAATGGCTGAATGTTTCACTGGGATACAGTGCCGAGGGTATGACCGGGGCACATGTAAATACCATCACCGGTGAGGTGGTGAATAATCCCCGTTACCGCCAGTTTTATCTTTCGCTGGATGCCGATCTTACCCGTATACACACCCGTTCAAAGCCGCTTCATTATCTCTTCGTGGTATTGAATATTGTGAAAATCCCTTTTCCCGCTATTGAATTTAATTCCCTGGGACAGGTACGGTTTTATCCCTTCTATTTTTAACCGCCCGATGACATTTTTGAAAAATACTTTAACTTTACCTGAATCAAAAAACGAGGAGGTGTGGTTATGAAAATTTTATCCACAGAACAGATCAGGGAAGCAGACAAGTACACTATAAAAAACGAACCCATTTCTTCTATCAACCTTATGGAAAGGGCTGCAGGAAGGTGTTTTCTGTGGTTCGAACGAAATCTTATCCCCGGAAACAGGCTGGTCTTTTTCTGCGGAACCGGTAATAATGGCGGGGACGGACTGGCTATCGCGAGAATGATGCGTCAGAATGACAGGAACCGCCAAATACTTGTCTACGTGGCAGGAGATCCGGAAAAAGGTTCAGAAGATTTCAGGGTTAATTATAAAAGGTTGCAGGATCTCGGGATGAAGCCGGAGACTTTGACGGAGGAGGACTCCCTGCCGGCAATTGATGCCGTGGAGGATGTAGTGATTGATGCTCTTTTCGGAAGCGGGCTGGGCAGGCCACTGGAAGGAATTCACGCCGGTATAGTTCATCATCTCAATGCTTCCGGGGCGGTCATCGTCTCCATTGATGTTCCCTCAGGGCTGTTCATCGACAAAACCGCAACTTCCGAAAAACAGACCATTATTCATGCTGATTATACCCTTACCTTCTCACCGCCCAAGATGGCATTTCTTTTTCCTGAAAATGAAATCTACACGGGCAGATGGGAAATTCTCGATATTGGGATAAGCCGCGATTTCATCAATGATACCCCTTCACTGAATTATTACCTGACCGCTCCTGAAGTTGCCGATATCCTTAAAACCAGAAAGAAATTCTCCCATAAAGGAAATTTTGGTCATGCCCTGCTGATCACCGGGAGCCGGGGAAAAATGGGTGCGGCCGTGCTTGCTGCAAGGGCTTGTTTACGGACAGGTGCAGGATTGGTCACCAGTCATATTCCGGCCTCGGGAAATGATATTCTGCAAATCGCGGTACCGGAAACCATGGTCGAACCCGATCATGATGAAAATATTCTTTCTGAAATCCATGATCTTACCCCTTACACCGCCATAGGGGCAGGTCCGGGACTGGGGATGGCAGAGCAGACGGCTAAAACCCTTAAATTTCTGATTCAGAATGCCGGCAGACCACTGGTTTTAGATGCTGATGCCCTGAATATACTGGGAGAGAACAAAACCTGGCTGTCGTTTCTTCCGGCAGGGAGTATTCTCACGCCTCATCCCAAAGAATTTGAAAGAATTGCCTGGAAGACGGAAAATGATTTCGAAAGAAATGAACGGCAAAGGGAATTATCTCAGAAACATGGGATTTATATTGTTCTGAAAGGGGCACATACTGCCATTACTACTCCCGAGGGCAAATGCTATTTCAATTCGACCGGTAACCCCGGAATGGCAACAGGAGGCAGTGGTGATGTACTAACGGGGATTATCACGGGTATGATGGCCCAG
>JBLNAN010000203.1:0-4264 GCA_050259355.1 Syntrophothermus sp.
GATCCTTCACTCGAGGATATGTCTATTCAGTATCCCATCACCATCGAAGAACTGAAACAGATCACCGGAGTGGGATCGGGGAAAGCTACAAAATACGGAAAGCCTTTTCTGGAGCTCATCAAGGAATATGTTGAAGAAAACGAGATCATCAGACCCATGGACATGGTGGTCAAATCCGTAGTCAACAAGTCCGGGCTCAAAGTGTACATCATCCAGAACATCGACAGGAAACTGGCACTCGAAGATATTGCATATGCGAAAACCCTCAGCTTTCATGATCTCCTGAATGAAATTGAAAGCATCGTTTCCTCGGGAACAAAAATTGACCTTAATTATTATATTGATGAATTCATAGATCCTTATCATCAGGAAGAGATCTTCGATTATTTTCGCGAAGCAGAATCCGATTCAGTGGAGGATGCCTTACGGGATCTTGGCGAAGATGAATTCACCGAGGAAGAAATCCGGCTCATGCGGATCAAATTTATGTCTGAACTAGGTAATTAATCCAAAAAAAACATGCAGGACGAGAATAATGTAACTATCCCCGGGAGTACCGGAGAAGAATTCCCTGAACAACCCAAAAAACCGGTCTTTAATCTGCACCTCCTACTGGAACTGGTGCTACTGGCAGGACTTGCCGTTCTTTACATTCTTTTTTTCACTTCAGGGAAAGGAAAGAAAGAGGTGACCCCCGTGGTTTCCTCTGCAGGTAATGCCGCCAAAACAGTATTCGTCAACATTGACACGTTGAACGTGCATTATAAATATGTAAAAGATCTTTCTTCCGATCTGGAAGCAACCGGAAAAAAACTGCAGGGCGAGATATTATCAGAACAATCTTCATTTGAAAAAGATGCTGCTGATTTTCAGAAACAGGTGCAGGCCAATGCCATTCCCGAGGCACAGGCAAAAACAAAATATGAGGCGCTCATGATGCGTCAGCAGGCACTGGTTGAAAAAAAGGACCGGTATACGCAGCAGGTGGCTGACAAGGAACTGAAGATGCACCAGACCTTACTGGATACCGTTAATAATTTCCTGAAACGCTACAATCGTAACTTCGGTTACGAATATATCCTTGGTTACAGCAAACAAGGCGAGATTCTTTATGCCAACGATATGCTGGACATTACCACCGATGTGCTCAAGGCACTCAATGAAGAATATGATAAAAAGAAGTAGTACATGCGGGTTTTCCTGGTGTCATTTCTCTTATTGCTGATCGCATTGTCACAGGTATCCTGCCGGCAGAAACCATCGCATATTTATGCCGGGATCCCGCAGGATTCCGTTATTTCTGAAGAGGTGATGGTGAAAATGCTGTCGGATGTTCACCTGATCGAAGGAGCCCTGCAGATGGAAAGGAGCAAAGGTCTTGACCCTGTAAAACTTTCACCTCAATATTACAAGGCTTTTTTTTCAAAATACAAGGTATCGGAAAAGAGGTTTCTGAGCAGCCTGGAATACTATAAACAGGATCAGGCTTCATTTATAAAAATGTACAACCAGGTGATCGATACACTCACGCAAAGATCTCAGAAAATCAAGGAGCCTGCAGGAGCAGAACCGGAATAAGTTTCTTTATTTTTTCGTAAATACAGCCGTGTAATACGTCAGGTCAGCCCCATCGTTGATGGAATAGTTCCAGTTCATGGAGTTGCTGCCGCTGTTCATGGTTCCGCTGCCATTGAAGACCAGGTTCCCGATATTCTGATCCGGGTCAAGCGTGATGGAACTGCCGGAGATAAATGCAGTTGCCCGGCCGGATCCAACCCCGCCGAAGTTGTTGATAAAAACACGGTTACCGGCATTAGGATCAGCCGAAATCGTCACTTCATAAACATTTTTCTTCTGTGATTCGTTCACACTCCATGTGCCCAGAAATTTTGACCGGGTATCGGGTGAAACATTGCTATTGTCTTCTGTTGTACATCCTGATGAAAGAAGGATCAGGGAAAGAACGGTGATGCCGATTACTGATTTTAAAGTTTTCATAACTTCAGTTTCTAAAAAAAGAACGTTTATCCGGCTCTATTTGTTATTGCCTGCCAGAATTTCCTTCACCAAAGCGTCTGCCAAACGGCTGGCACCGATGCGGAAAAGTTTCGGGTTCAGCCAGTCATCTCCGCAAATCCGCTTAACCAGGTCAAAATATTGCAAGGCTGTTGCAGGATCTGAAATGCCCCCGGCAGGTTTGAAGCCGATCTTTTGATTGGTCTTAAGGAAATGATCTTTAATTACCTGGAGCATAATTCCGGCTGCTTCAAGGGTGGCGGCTGGCAGTATTTTCCCGGTTGAGGTTTTGATAAAATCGGCACCGGCCCGGATAGCTATTTCGCTTGCCAGGCGGATAAGGTCCGGAGTTTGAAGTTCACCGGTCTCAAGAATCACTTTCAGGTGGGAATTTCCACAAACCTTTTTAATCGCGGAAATTTCATCATGAACAAAAGCAGTATCACCTTCCAGAAACCTTCCCCTGGAGATGACCATATCAATTTCATCGGCTCCTTCTTCAACCGCGAATTTAACTTCTGCAACACGGATGGGCAGGGGAGATTGAGCCGAAGGGAATGCCCCGGCAACGGAAGCAACGCGGATTCCGGAACCTTCAAGTTCTTTTTTAGCCTGCCGAACGAAAGTAGGATATACACAAACTGCAGCAGGCGAAGGCAGGTTTTTCTCCCGGAAAGATTTTGCCTTTTCACAAAGTCCTGTAATCCTTGAGATGTTGTCAGAACCTTCAAGCGTGGTGAGATCCAGAAGAGACAGTATGGTCGAAAGCCTTTCCATGATACTTAAAATGCCAGGCTGGCACCAACACTGGGCATGAACGGAAGCTGATTGATCCAGGTATATTTCACTCTGTCAAAATAAAACAGATTTTCCTGGTTCAGCACGTTGGTCACGCTGGCAGTGATCTCCAGACGGGTATTGTCTTTTTTTCCGAAAGTAAAACTTTTTTTAAGATTGGCATCCAAACGGCTGTAATACGGAAGACGACCCTTGTTAAAATCACCATACAAAATACCCAGTTCACCGTTTTCACCGGTTATACTGGTTCCGATCTCGTTGAAATTGAGGGATTCGTAATAGCCTGCAGTTTGGGTAAAGGGAAATCCGGAGCCATAATTCCAGCGGAGGTCAAACTCCCACGATTTTTTCTTTCCAAAGAGATAACTGCCAACAAAGTTGAGGTTATGTCTCCGGTCGTATACCGGAACGTATTCCTCAACACCATCGTTACGGTGAATGTAGCAAAGAGAATAAACCAGCCACAAGTGAAAACGGGATGCATCATATTTCAGGGAGATGTCCATCCCTTCTGCGTCGCCGGTTTCGATTACAAAATCTTTCTTCAGATAATCGGGTTTATCTTTGTTTTCGGGTGTATCGTCGTACAGTTTGTTACGGTTCAGCGTGGTCAGCTGTGGATAATACTTGTAATATCCTTCCACGTTGAGCGATATGTTTTTCATAAGATCAACCTCAAATCCGGCTACAACCTGGTTGCATTTCTGGATTTTCGAATTTACCGGTGAGCCATCGCGCATCGTTTGCGGAAGGTTATCAGGTCCTGAAAGGAAACCGTAAAACAGGTTAACAACATCTTTCTCGTAAGTGGTGCTGATCAGGTTCTGGGAGTACATCCCCGCTGCAGCTTTAAGGCGGAAATGCTCGGAGAGATTATATTTTACTGAAAGTCTTGGCTCAAGGGAAACTTCTGCAAGGGATGCATAATACTGGAATCTCAGTCCCGGCTGAAAAACAAATTTTCCTTTAACCATTTTGTAGCTGCCATACAGTGAAGGTTCGGTGGTATTTTCGTCGTAAGCGATTTTTCGGTTTACGCTGTTGAAGAAGTTAAAAGTAGTAGAGAACCCGCTGATCTCGATCCCGTATTTTAAAGCATCTTTTCCAAAGAAATAGGTAAAGTGAAAACCCGCGTTGAATCCCGCGATAGAACTGGTGCGGGGTGATTTCCCGGTTTCTTCG
Organism: Syntrophothermus sp.; assembly: GCA_050259355.1. GTDB lineage: Bacteria > Bacteroidota > Bacteroidia > Bacteroidales > FEN-979 > FEN-979. The sequence continues at coordinate 3,997 of JBLNAN010000203.1, forward strand.
AGATTCACCTGGTAATTGGAATACGCGGCGTTGCCTTCCAGCAGAACGGGTGATTTGCCGGGTATAACCACGAAATTGAGTCCGCCCCCGTAATTGTCCCAGCTGTAGTTCTGCAATACCTTGTATTTTACATCATCCGTGAAATCAAATCCATACACATTGATCTTGCTTCCATTGGCGCTGTTGATGGATATTTTGCCATAGATATCCAGGTAATCATAGGGAAGTCCTTTCTCATCTATATAGGAATAGAAAATTTTTGAGCTTT
>JBLNAN010000204.1:0-5078 GCA_050259355.1 Syntrophothermus sp.
AGGTGTACCCAGATCTCTTGAAGAAGCGGTTGTGGCATTCACGAACAGAGCCCCACCCAATACCTGGCTGCACCTGGATATGGGAAAACGATATTCCACCTCGCCATAAACAATATGCTCCCCTCTCCATCGGCCCTGGACATATCCTCTGCCGGAAGAATTCAACTGGTCGAAACCCGTTGACCGCAAATCAAAATAAGGTATCTCGCCAGAAACCTGAAAAGCGCCGTACAGCCAGAAAGCCAGGAGGTGACGGGGCATTTTCTTTTCCAGGTTGATGTAAGTGCGGAATTCCGTCCAGAGCTGGGATCCGTTTTGTGAACTCCCCAGGAAAGTGAAAAAATCACGGTAATTGACATTTACATATATCCCTTTATAAGGATTGATGAGATTATCCCGGGTATCATAAACATAATTCAGGCTTAAACCGGAAACCGTATACTTATCAGGATTGAAGCCATGCTGCACCGAATAGGCATAATGGGGAGTGATAACGGTATTTCCCTCTTCCATCCTGAGGGCCAGGTCCTGGATGTCAAAGTGCATGTCGAGATGATAACCCAGCCCGAAATACATATCCCGTCCTACTCTTTTGGTAATGATCTCGTGAATCCGGAGCCAGTTGTATTTTACCCTGAAAGCGTCATCCCAGGAGGAAGGATCGGAGGGCTCGGAAACTTGCGGTATGCAAGGAATGGGTGAACTTCTGCCGGTTCCCAGCCCGAAAGACGGGATGTTGTATAGATAAAACCGCCAGTCGCCCTGCAGGAACCAGCGGTTGTGACCCAGAAAGATGTTGCTTTTCAGTTGCAGGATTATCTGTTTTTCCGTGGTGACCTCAATGCTCGCGTTGGCAGCCGAAAGATTTGTCTGGTATTTTTTCCCCAGCCGGAAGGAAAAATTTCCGCCCAGTCCGAATAAAAATTCCGTCGTCGGAGAATAAGCCGCGTAAGGAAGAAAGAAGGTCGTGATCCGTTCAAGGGTGTCCTGGAGATCTGGCTTCCTGCTGAAAACTACATCCATCGCATCCTTTTCATAGCATGCGGTTGAATCCTGTGCAGCGACAGATCCTGCTTCCAGGAGAAAACACCACAAAAAAAATAAAAGAAGAAAGGACCTCATGCGACGCGAAGTTAATGTTTTTAAAAATTCACCTCATGGTGAAAATAAATCTTATATTCCTTTGAATTTCAAGGTTTTTTGTTGTAACTTCATTTGTGTATACTGTCATTATTAATATGTGAATGATATGAAGCGAAGGAAGAATTTTAATTTTCCGGTGATGACTTTGGCAGGAAGCACCCTGAAAAATATTTTTACACAGATGCATTCGCACAAAATACAGCCAAAGTACTATCCGAAGTTTGTACTATCTCTCCTGGTTTCCGCTATCCTCGGATTCTTTAATTTTATAGAAAAGAAAAGATGGGATAAAAAGGCAAAAGATTTTAAAATGCGCTCCTCCCCGGTTTTCATTATTGGTTTCTGGAGGAGTGGAACCTCACTGCTGCATCACCTGATGTGCCAGGACGAAAAAGCAGGCTATACTACCACACTTCAAACAATCTTTCCCCACCTGGTGCTCACCCAGAAAAAATGGCTGAGAAAATTGATGAAATTCCTGATGCCTGATTACCAAACCTTTGATCAGTTTAAACAGGATGCAGATCTTCCGCAGGAAGAAGAATATGGAATGGTCAACCTCGTGAACGATAGCTTGTACAAATTTTTTCTGTTTCCCGGTGATTTTGAAAAAATTATTTCGGAGGCTATCAGCCTTCCGGAAAAAGATAAAAAAACCATTGAAGAATGGAAAAAGATCTATGCTCACTTTATTTCAAAATCAATGCTGAACACGGGCGGAACAAGATACGTGGGGAAAAATCCCTGCAATATGTTCCGCATCAAACTAATCAAGGAAATTTACCCTGACGCCCGCTTTGTTTTTCTTCACCGCAGCCCCTACCAGGTGGTAGAATCCCTGTACCGATTTGCCCTGGCTGTTTTCCCGGATGTGCAATTGCAGGATGTTCCCCGCGAATACAGCCGCGAAAAAATCGTGCTGCTTTACAGGGAAATCCTTGAAGCTTATTTTCATCACCGCAACTTCCTGCATCCATCCGACCTTATAGAGATACGCATGGATGATTTCCTTACCGACAAGATCGGTACCTTGAAAAGAATCTACAAGAAGTTCAACTTGCACGGATTTGAAAAAGCATTACCCCACTTTGAAAAATACCTCGCCGAAAACCCCTCTGCCGGAAGGCATTTTTATGAGGTTCATCCGGAAACAATAAAACTTGTCAACGAACATGCAGCCAGCATTGTCCGGCGACTGGGTTACCGTTTGCAGCACGTGCCGGTTACAGAAGTCGTTGAAAGGATTCCTGCTACCGTCTAAATCGCTATCTTCGCAGTAAAATTCAACTGCTGATGCCTACCCTCCTCCAGGTTGACCACCTGACCCGGTTTTACGGGGAAAAGATCCTGTTCAGGGACATTTCTTTCGTGATCAACCAGGGACAAAAAATTGCCCTGATCGCCAAAAATGGCACGGGTAAGACATCCTTGCTGAATGTTATCGCCGGGCTTGAGCCTTCCGACAATGGCTCGGTCACCCTGTTTAACAGCGCCACGTATTCCTACCTGAAACAGGAACCTGACCTGGATCCCGGCAAAACCATTTTTGATGAAGTTTATTCTTCTGAAAATGCCATCCAGCAGGCCATTCATGATTATGAGAAAGCGATTCTGGAGGATGACAAAAGAAAGCTCCAGGATGCGATGACCCGGATGGATGCCCTCAACGGCTGGGAATATGAAACCCGTATCCGCCAGATCCTTACAGAGCTGCGGCTTGAAGATCTCCTTCAAAAAACCGGTAAGCTTTCAGGGGGACAAAGAAAAAGGGTCGCGCTGGCAAAAACGCTCATCCACGAACCGGATTTCCTGATCCTGGATGAGCCCACCAACCACCTCGATCTCGAAATGATCGAATGGCTGGAAGAATTTCTCCTGCAAAGGCATATCACGCTGTTCATGGTCACCCATGACCGGTATTTCCTCGACCGGGTATGTGATGAGATCCTGGAGCTTGATAACGGAAACTTGTTCCGGTACAAAGGGAATTTCAGCTATTTCCTGGAAAAGCAGGCTGAGCGGATCGACAATCAGAACAAGGAAACGGAACGGGCAAGGAACCTCATGCGAAAGGAGCAGGACTGGATGAACCGCATGCCCAAAGCCAGGACGACCAAATCCAAAGCCCGGATTGACAGTTTCTATGATCTGAAGGCCATTGCCGAGAATAAGATCCGGGAAAACCGCCTGCAGATCAATATCGAGGGTTCCCGGATGGGTAAAAAGATCCTGGAAATTAAAGACATTTCATTTTCATTCGGTGAAAATCGCATCGTTGATCATTTTTCCTATGTTTTCAGAAGACGTGAAAAGGTGGGACTGGTCGGGGTAAACGGTTCGGGAAAAACTACCTTCCTCAACCTGATCACCCATCAGCTGAAGCCGCAATCGGGCAGGGTGGATACCGGGGGAACCATCAAGTACGGTTATTACCGGCAGGAGGGAATTATTTTCAATGAAGACCAGCGGGTTATCGATGTGGTCAGGGACATCGCGGAAGAAGTGCCGCTGGGCAACGGCGACACCGTGTCGGCCGCTACTTTCCTGAACTATTTCATGTTTCCTTATCACACGCATTACCAGCAGGTAAGAACCCTGAGCGGTGGGGAAAAAAGAAGATTGTACCTGGTCACCGTTTTGATGCAGAATCCCAATTTTCTCATCCTTGACGAACCTACCAATGATCTCGATATTTTCACGCTTACCATCCTGGAAGAATTTCTTTCCACCTTTGATGGTTGCGTGATCATCGTGACGCACGATCGTTTCTTTCTTGACAAGATAGTTGATCATCTGTTTATTTTTGAAGGAAAGGGGATGATCAGGGATTTTCCCGGAAATTATACCCAGTTCCGGGCAAATACCGAATACCTGAAACGGGAAGAGATACGCCGTGCGAAAGCCTTATCATCCGCTGTTGAACCTGAAACCGCGTCAGCAAAACCTGTTGTTCCGGCCAACAAGTTGTCTTATAAAGAGAAAAAGGAAATTGAGCAACTGGAAACGGATATCTCAAGTCTTGAAAAAGAAAAATCCGAAATAGAACAGGAACTGCAAACCGGGAACCTCTCTGCCGCTGATCTTCATAAACGGTCAGCCAGATTTGGAGAAATCCTTGCTTTGGTTGAAGAAAAAACGCTCAGGTGGATGGAGCTCAGTGAAAAGTTCTGAGCTTCACTTTGCCTTCCGGTAGGGCCGTGGATGAACCCACATCAGCGGATTGTCATCATATTCCACGAACATGATATGACGTTTGTGAAACCGTTTCATGATCGTTCTCTCATTCCCGTCATTTTTCCATAATTCAATACTTTTGGGTTGCTCATGAAACTCCTGATGATCATTGTGACCGTAAACGATACCATAACGTTCACCGCTGTGACAGACATAAATACTCCTGAGTTTGTTCGGATTCTGAATTTCGTTTTTACTCTTTCCCATTGTTAAATTAATAGAGGTTATTGAATATGAATATTGGGGATGATTTTTAAAATGAGTTGAATTCCGGTTGTGAATTTTTCCTCCGGTAGTTATACCCGCTGTTCTTTCCTGAAAAACTAAGATTTTCAAATTCCAGGACAATGCTGATCTCGTGTGCTCCCCCGGCGCTTTTTGCCAGACCGGAGATCTGTACGTCATAGGAATACATGAACCGGATGCTCATATCGTCAGCGAAATAGTACCGGTACCCTGCAAGAAGAGCAAGTGCCGTGGTGCTTTGATACATCAGCGAAGATTTCAGCCAGGCTCCAGCATAGCAATTGTATTTCAGGATGTTCATACCCGCCTCGATGGCACTCATTTTATTTTGAGACAGGTAGGTAATTCCGGGATTAAATTTCCATGCAGAATTCACGCCTCTTCCTGAAGGGTCATTATAACCCTCGCGGGAAGTAATGACAAAATCGGTATGAAGCGTGTATTTCCGCGGAAGA
>JBLNAN010000205.1:0-5632 GCA_050259355.1 Syntrophothermus sp.
AAAAGATGCACTCACCAACCTGAACAACTTTGTTAACCAGGGCTGGAAAATCCAGAACATCACCATTGATGGCTGGGCATCTCCGGATGGCGAAGAATTATTCAACGTCGGTCTTTCACAAAATCGTGCAAAGACAGGCAATACTTACATGATGGATCAGTTCAAAGCTTTTGTAAAAGAGCAGAACAAAGCCAATAAAGATAAGAAAGCCGTAAAAGCTGCTATGGATTCTGCAGGTAAGAACGTTAATTTCATCGTTCAGAGCCATGGACCAGACTGGAATGGTTTCCTGGCCGCTCTCAAAAACAGCGATATCAAGGATAAAGATAAAATCCTGAATGTTGTTAACTCAGCCGGTGATTCAAAAAAGAAAGAACAGGAAATTCACAATATGGTGCTAATCTATCCGGAACTGGAAAGCAAAATGCTTCCCACCCTGAGAAGGGCCGAGATCACTGCCAACTTGTATGAGCCGAGAAGAACAGATGCAGATCTTTCAAGACTTGCTCTTTCGAATCCCGATTCACTGAAAATCGAAGAACTGCTCTATGCTGGTACGCTTACCAATGATGACAATACCAAGGGACAGATCTACGAAAATGCAGCAAAAGTTTATCCGAACGACTGGAGAGCACACAACAATGCAGCTTGTGTTAACCTGGTAAAAGGTAATCTTGATGCAGCTGCAAATCACCTGCAGAAAGCCGCGACCATTCAGCCCAACAATGGAATCATCGAGAACAACCTTGGTGTACTTTCAGCAAAACGTAACGATTACAAGGCAGCTGAAGATCATTTCAAGAAATCACAGCAACTTGGTGAAAATCAGAATTACAACATCGGTGTGCTGATGATCCCCAAAGGTGACTATACCAAAGCCAATTCGATGCTGGCAAATGCAAAATGCACCTATAATCTTGGTCTTGCACAGCTGGTTTCCGGAAATACCGCTGCAGCTACCACTACACTGCAGTGCGCCCCCCAGACCCCGCAGACATTCTATCTTCTCGCTGTTATCGGTGCACGCACCAACAACACCCAGATGTTATATGACAACCTGTTAAAAGCTGTCAAGGGTGATGCAAGTCTGAAACAGGAAGCCAAGAATGACAGGGAATTCTACAAATATCAGAATACCCAGGATTTCAAGAACATCGTTCAGTAAAACCTTATCCTGATTATAAAAGGAAGGCGCCCCAAAAGGACGCCTTCTTTTTTTAAACCAAAATCTAAAGACTGATCCTTGTAATTCCCCGCGGGTATTTTTTTTCGAGTACCGAAATTACCTTCTGGTAATCTTCATCACGATTCACGAAATCCAGTTCGTTGGTATCCAGTATAACCACCCTCATCTGCGGTTGTTGTTTCAGAAATTCCAGGTACCCGTTCTGAATTTTGCCCAAGTACTCGAAGTCAATATTCTGTTCGTAGGACCTGCCCCGCCGGGTAATGTTCCTTTTCAGGTTTTCGACGGAGTTATAGAGATATAAAAGCAGGTCAGGTTTGGGAAGTGAAGCCTCAATGATGCTGAACAATTTGGCATAAAGAGCCAGTTCGTCATCTTCGAGGTTTTTTCCGGCGAAGATGAAAGACTTGTGAATAAAGTAATCGGCAATGGTAAAGGAGCGGAAGAGATCCTGAAGGGATAACTGATCCTTCAGCTGCTGAAATCTCGAAGCCAGGAAACTCAACTCCAGCGGAAAAGCGTACTTTGACGGATTTTCATAGAATTTTGGCAGAAATGCATTTTCTTCGAATTGCTCGAGGATGAGTTTAGCATTATACTCCTCTGCTATACGGGTGGCAAGAGAAGTTTTCCCGGCACCGATATTCCCTTCAACAGCAATAAAATTATAAGGAAACTGCATTTGAAATTCTTTCGCGGCAAAGATAAAATATCTTCAGAAAAGTACAACCTTTCCGGGATCTTCACATTCGGATAAAAGCTGCGAAATAGTTTTCTTCAGAAGAGGATGAACCAATTGTGCCGCAACATCACTTAGCGGGAGAAGGGTGAACTTTCTCAGGTGCATCCGCGGATGAGGAACAACCAGCTCTTTTTCATTTATTACCAGGTCATCATACAACAGGATATCTATATCGATGATACGGGAGGCATATCCTTTCTGGCCCTCTACCCTTACCCGGCCCAGTATTCTTTCGATCGAAAGACATTCATGCAGCACCGATTCAGGATTGAGTTCGGTTTGTACTTTAATCACCTGGTTCAAAAAGGAAATTTCATCCCTGAAACCCCAGGGTTCAGTTTCATAAACCGGCGACATATCTGCAACAGGTCCTATTTTTTCGCTGATCATCCTTACTGCCTCCAGTAACAGCAGTTCACGGTTTCCCGAATTGCTGCCCAGCAGAAGATAGGTGTAACTTTTCATCGGCTTTAATGTCTAACGGTTATTAACACGGTTTCAAATTTACCATCATTGCTGGTTATTTTGCATTTAAAATCTTCATTGCATATTAGAATTTTACTTTTGCTCCCAAGTCTCTATCTTTGTTTTAAATTTTAAACAAATCCAATGGAAACACAACAATATCCGGGTTACTATTATCCGAAATCATCGTACCAGTCATTAAAAAGATTTTTTACCTACATGGGTGCTACCATGGTTGGGTTTTTCCTTTCACTTCTTCTGATTTTTGTACTGCTCACCGGTATCATTGCCATTATCGTTTCAGCATCCACAGAAAATGAAGTGCAGATATCTTCCAACAGTATATTGCATATGAAACTGAACGGCCTGATCGTTGACCGCAGCCCTAAAAATCCGGTATTTTTTGATCTTAATTCAATGTCGGGAAAAATGGGAATGGATGACATTATCAAAGATATCAGCCGTGCCGCAAAAGATGACAAGATAAAGGGTATTTTTCTTGATCTGGATGATATTAATGCAGGGATCTCCACGGTGAGCGAAATCAGAAATGCGCTCGTCCAGTTTAAAAAATCCGGGAAATTCATCCTGAGTTATGGAGAAAATTATTCACAATCAGCATATTACCTTGCCTCGGTAGCCGATACCATTTATATTCACCCACAGGGATTTATTTTATTTAAAGGTATCAATGCAGAACTTACCTTCCTGAAGGGAACCCTTGACAAGCTGAACATTGACATGCAGATCATCCGGCATGGAAAGTTCAAAGCAGCCACGGAGCCTTTGTTCCTTGACAAGATGAGTCCGGAGAACCGCACGCAGCTCACCGCTTTGATCAGCAATACGTGGGCAGGTTTGCTGAAGGATATTTCCGAAAGCAGGAAGATAAGCGTGGAAAGGCTGAACCAGATAGCGGATAGTCTCAAATCCCAGGATCCCAGGGATGCCCAGGCGGTTGGGTTGGTGGATAAAATCGTTTTCCGGGATCAGGTTACCAGTGTATTGAAAAAACTCACCAATATTCCCGAGAAGAAAGAACCCAGGTATGTGACACTGGAAAAATACAATCGTGTTCCCTCTGCAGAACCTTCCGGCAGGGATGGTAAGATCGCCGTGGTTTACGCCATTGGGAATATTATCGGCGGAGAAGGTGATGATGCCACAATCGGTTCAGAAAGAATCAGCAAGGCCATCCGGAAGGCTCGTCTGGATGACAATGTAAAGGCCATAGTTTTGCGGATCAATTCCCCTGGTGGAAGTGCACTTGCTGCCGATGTTATCTGGCGTGAAGTGGAACTTGCAAAACAAAAAAAACCGGTTATTGCCTCGCTGGGCGATGTTGCAGCATCGGGTGGCTATTATATTGCCTGTCCCGCCAGTAAAATCATTGCCGAGCCTACAACCATTACCGGATCGATTGGTGTGTTTGCTGTCATTCCCAATATGCAGGGCCTGTTCAACAAAAAGCTGGGCATTACCTTCGATGGTGTAAAGACCAATGCAAATTCAGATTATATTTCTGTTACCAAACCTTTGTCTGAATACCAGAAAATGATGTTACAAAAGGAAATTGAAGGCATTTATACAGCATTTATTTCGAAAGTAGCTGATGGCAGGAAGATGACCACGGCCCAGGTTGACAGTATCGGGCAGGGCCGGGTATGGTCGGCAGTAGATGCACACAAAATAGGTCTCGTGGATGATTTCGGCGGATTGGATAAGGCCATCGAGGAAGCAGCCGCGCTTGCCAACATAAAACAGTATCGTGTAACCAGTTTGCCCGAACAAAAAGATCCTTTCCAGGCCTTGATTGACAATTTCTTTGGCGACCGTACCTCTGCAGCTATCCAGAAAGAACTGGGAGAAGATTACCAGGTTTACCGTTATATAAAAGAAATCCGCGCCATGAAAGGTGTTCAGGCGCGGCTTCCGTTTGAGATTAAACTTAACTAGATTTAAATTATCTGGTATTTTTTGAAGATCTCTTCTGACTTCATGAGGATGTCAAAATATTGCGCCCTCTTGTAAGCGAAGGGATCTTTGAGCATCTTTTTGGAAAGTTTTCCCCGGAACTGACTGACATCCGCATAGTTTTTATCGGTCATCCATGTTTCCATATCAGCGAGTATGGTTTTAATGTATCCAAAACCATTTTTGTACAGCGTGCTGACGATCTGTACCGTGTCGGCACCAGCCAGCAGCATTTTAATCACGTCGGCACCCGTAAAAATGCCGGAGTTCGCGCAAAGCGAGCCCCTGATCTCTCCGTGCAGCAACCCCATAAAACGCAACGGCAACCTGTTATCTTCTTCATGGCTGAGATTATAGGGGAAGTGATGCTTTTCATTCTGGATATCAATATCGGGCTGGAAAAGCCGGTTGAACAGAACGAACCCGTCAACGCCCTCGAAATACATCATCTGAACCACATTCATGACATTTGTGTAAAACGGGCTTAATTTGACGCTCACGGGAATCCTGACATTCTTTTTCACATGATTTACCACGTCAAGTTGTTCATTAATAATAGCTCTCTCTTCCTTTTTAAAATCACCCGGAACCGCGTAAAAATTCAGTTCGAGTGCATTTACCCCTGTTTGTTCAATTTTTTTTGCGTATTCGATCCAGGTGTCTTCAAAGGTGCAGTTCAGGCTGGCAATCACTGGAATGTTAACAGCATCGACGGTTTTCCGCAGATTCTGAAGGTGCTCCGCGGGACCTGCATGTTCAATGTCGGGAAAGATGCTGATCATTTCAGCGTGCCGGTCGTTGTACTGGTTTAATTCCTCGGCAAGCTGAAGCCTTTCGAGTTCAACCTGTTCTTCGAATAAACTTTTGTAAACAATGGCAGCAACACCGGCTTCTTCCATTTTCTTAAGATTATCAATATCTTTAACGAAGTTGCTTGCGCCGGCGATAACGGGATTTTTCAGATTTAATCCCATGTATTTGGTGGAGAGGTCAATCATGGCAGTATTGGGTTTGATGAATAAAATAGATTTGTTCGGTTCGCATCCTTGTTTAGAATGAGATCAATTTCACAAATATACTTTATAAATTTAAAAATCAGGATGTATAGGATTTCGGTTTTAACGGTTTTTTCTTAAAAACTGTTAAAACGGGTGTAAAATAGGAATTAGGAATTTTTGGTAAAAAAAAAGGAGGCTGTCTCAAAAGTTGAGGCAGCTTCTTTTTTTTGGAACAAATTGATTGTTAATAATTTACTCATAACTATT
>JBLNAN010000206.1:0-5329 GCA_050259355.1 Syntrophothermus sp.
CTCTTGTCCCTTTTTTCAAAGGGCCTGCAAAAATAGAAATTTCTTAGCAATTAACCAAAACCCTGAAGATATTTATATTACATGCTGAAAATCTGTGTAGTAATTAAAAGATGATCTGTAAATCCAATTTTTTTTCTAATTTCGGCCTCTGTAAAGGTTTAGATTTTAATACCTGCCCCCATGTTTGGTCTGGATACCACTTATACTATATTTCTGATACTTTGTCTTATTGCTGCATGTGCCTTTGAATTCATCAACGGCTTTCATGATACCGCCAATGCGGTTGCCACCGTTATATACACGCACTCTCTTAAACCCACCACGGCGGTCATTTGGTCGGGCTTGTGGAATTTCATCGGTGTTAATGTTGGTGGAATTGCCGTTGCGATTGGAATCATAAATCTTTTGCCCATGGAGGTACTCGTTGACCAGAATCTGGCACACAATATCGCCATGATACTTTCTCTGATCCTTACCGCCATTCTGTGGAATCTTGCCACCTGGTACCTTGGTATTCCTTGTTCAAGTTCACACACGTTGCTGGGCTCTATTTTTGGCGTGGGACTGGCCTTCATGCTTCTTCCGGGGAGTCATGCCGTGGCCCTCAACTGGGGAAAGATTTCTGATGTGGGATTATCGTTATTGATTTCGCCAGTATTTGGTTTCGGACTTTCATTCATCCTGCTTTTCATTCTGAAGAGAGTCATCAAAAATACGGAGCTGTTCAAAGAACCTGCAGGCAAGAAACCTCCTCCCATGTGGATCCGGGCAATACTCGTTGGTACCTGCACGAGCGTGAGCTTTTCTCACGGGTCAAATGACGGTCAGAAAGGGGTGGGTCTGATCATGCTTATTCTCATTGGATTTGCTCCTGTTTTCTTCGCGGTTGACCGGAATTCAGACCCGGTTGCGTTGCTGAAAGAAACTAAAAGCATCCAGTGGGCCATGCAAAAGATGGATACCACAAAAATGAACGAAGCCGGCAAAATCAGTTACAGAAAAGTGATGTCATCTTTGTCTGTCGTAAAATCTGATCTTACCGGAATAACTTCATTTGATCAGATTGAAAAGAAAGAGCATTTTAAAACAAGAAAAAATATACTTGGTATTTCAAAAGGTATTGATCAGATACTGACCTCCTCCCCGGAACAACTTACCAGGGGAGACAGATCAGTTTTGAAGTCCAACATTAAAAAATTCAGGAGCAAAACCGAGTATGCGCCCCGGTGGGTCATCCTGCTTGTTTCTCTGTCGCTTGGACTTGGCACCATGATTGGCTGGAAACGTATTGTTGTTACCATTGGTGAAAGGATCGGTAAAACACACCTGACCTATGCTCAAGGGGCGACCGCTGAAATTATCGCGGCAAGCACCATCGGCGTTTCCACTGCTTTCGGATTGCCGGTAAGTACTACCCATGTTCTTTCTTCGGGTGTTGCAGGAGCCATGTTCTCGGGTGGCGGAAGACAGAACCTTCGCATGAATACCGTAAAAAATATTGCACTTGCATGGATCATTACGCTCCCGGTCACTATTGTCGTTTCGGGAGGAATGTTTTTATTGTTCAGAATGGTTTTATAAACTTATTTTATTTTGTAACTTAATAAAAAAAACAGGATGCCGAAATCAATAAAACCTGAAGACCTGAGCAATCTTGAAAAATTGGTGCTTTTGGGCCTGGACGACAAAGGCTGGTTCGGAAATTGCGAAAATACCATCAAGTTTGGCCTGGCAGGAATCATTATTTTCAATCTGTTTAATGAAGGTCGTATCGACTTCGAGGGAAGAAGAATTAAAGTCATCAGCAAGGAACCTATGGGAACGCCTGTTGAAGATAAAGTTCTTTCCATTATCGATAAATCAAAGAAAACAAGAACAATCAAGGCATGGATTCAGCGTCTCGCCTACAGAAAACTGAATCTGAGAAGATATCTGCTGAAACAGCTTCTGGATAAAAAAATCATCCGCAAAGAAGAATATAGCCTGTTGTGGATCTTTTATCAGAATAAATATCCTCTCCTTAATGAAGTACTGAAAGAACAGGTTCAGGAGGAATTTTTTGATAATATCCTTACGGAAGAAAAAATACCGTCTTCCACGCTTCTGATGATCGGGGCAATGGATGCATGTAAAATCGTGAAGAAAAACCTGAAGGGGAGGGAGAATACTTCACAGATCAATAAAAAGATCGACCAGTTGATGGAGTTCAGGGAGCCTCTGACTAAAAGGACCAGGCTCGTGAAGGAGATTAAAAGGGGAATATCCAGTGGAATTCTTTCTTCAAGAGTATCCATTCACGCATAAACAATTCAAGCACAAAGTCAGGCATGTTAGGACATGCCTTTTAATTTTTTGATCTGTCATGTTTGGACTAGATACCACGTATACTATTTTTTTACTCGCTTGTCTTCTGGCTGCTCTTGCTTTCGAATTTATTAATGGATTTCATGATACCGCGAATGCTGTTGCGACCGTGATATACACTCATTCCATGAAGCCCGGTGTGGCGGTGGTCTGGGCAGGAATCTGGAATTTTATTGGCGTGAATGTGGGAGGAACCGCGGTTGCTATCGGAATCATTAATCTGCTGCCGACCGAAATCCTGCTTGATCAGAACCTTGCCCATAATCTCTCGATGATACTTGCGCTGATCATTACAGCCATCATCTGGAATCTCGCCACCTGGTATTTCGGACTACCCTGTTCAAGTTCACACACGCTCATTGGATCTATCTTTGGAGTGGGCATCGCTTATATGCTGATTCCCGGCTCTCATTCCGTTGCATTGAACTGGCACAAAGCCATAGAGGTCATCATCGCATTGTTTACCTCACCCGTTATCGGTTTCGGACTGGCATTTCTCCTTATGATCCTGCTGAGAAGGTTGCTTAGAAAACAAAGAGAAATCTTCAAGGAACCTCCTGCCAGGAAAGCTCCGCCACCGTGGATAAGAAGTATCCTCGTGCTTACCTGCACAAGCGTTTGCTTTGCACATGGATCCAACGACGGACAAAAAGGTGTGGGATTGATCATGCTGATCATGATTGCATTTGCCCCGGCTTTTTTTGCGATTGACCGGACAAAAGACCCCGAAACGTTGCTGAACGAGGTGAGAAGCATTGAATGGACGGTCAGAAAAGTTGATACCTCGTTGATGAATTCCTCAGACAGAAATAATTACAGAAAGATTGTAACAGACCTGGAAGGTATGAAAAACAGTCTTTGCGGTATCAGCTCTTTTGATCAGATCGGGAAGAAGGAACATGGAAATCTCCGGACTTCAATCCTCAGGGTTTCCAGGACGATTGACGTAACTTTATTACAGGGCAGCAAATTCGGTCTTAGCCGTAATGATGTCACGGTATTGAGGATGACGCTGAAGAAATTTAAATCCAATACGGAATACGCTCCCGGTTGGGTTATCCTGTTGGTCTCCCTCGCGCTCGGGCTTGGAACCATGATTGGCTGGAAGAGAATTGTGGTTACGATCGGAGAAAAAATAGGGAAAACCCATCTTACTTATGCCCAGGGTGCGAGTGCCCAGTTGATCGCGGCATCCACCATCTGGGCATCCTCTATCTTTGGATGGCCGGTCAGTACCACGCATGTCCTTTCAAGCGGAATTGCAGGAACTATGGTTGCGGGCAGAGGACGTCAGAACCTGCAGATGGGGACGGTGAAAAGCATTTTCATTGCATGGGTGGTGACCTTACCGGTAACCATCCTCATGTCAGGTCTGCTTTTTCTGTTACTTTGGTACGTGATGGTTTAAATCAGTTCAGACGCTTTTTCACAAAATCCACAATCTCATTCATGGCCTCGGTGGCTTCCGGAAACATGGGCGCCAGCAGCGGGTAACAGTGCACCATGTTCCTTCCTTTCCTGAACGTTACATCCACGCCAGACTCACTGGCTTTCGCGGCGAATTTCTCACCATCCTCGTACAGTTCATCGGCATCACCCGAATTGATAAACAGGGGAGGAAGTCCCGCCAGATCACCGAATAATGGTGAAATCAACGGATGGGCAGGAGGAGTATTGCCCGCGTAATGCCTGCTGAAAACGAACCATGAATCCAGCGGCGCTAACGAGACTTTATTTTTTGTTTTATAAGAATCGCTCGAGCAGGTAAGATCTGCCCAGGGAGAGATAGAAACTGCAGCTTTTGGCATTGGCAGACTCTTCTCCTTCAGCGCCAGCAGGAGTACAAGGGTCAGTCCGCCGCCGGCAGATTCTCCCGCTACCAAAATTTTATCCGTTGGATAACCATTCTCAAGAAGCCAGTTATAAACAGAAACGGAATCATCCACTGCTGCAGGAAATGGAAACTCGGGAGCAAGACGATATTCATAGATAAGAACAGTGAAACCGGTATTTTTGGCAAATTTGGAAACAAATGCCCTGTGGTCGTTGCAGGAACCCGAAACATAACCTCCGCCATGAACGTACAGGATCACTTTTCCGGACTCAGCCCCTTCGGGGATAAGCCATTCCGCGGGAAGTCCGGCAATAATGTCTTTTTTTATTGTTATGCCCCCCGGAATTTTTGCATACCTCGTGGCTCCTTCTTCGCACATCCTGCGGAAACCCACGATCGAGGTGTTCATATCATATTTTTCTTTCCTTCTTTTTCCTTTGAAAAGATGCCGGTTGCGCAACATAAAATTGATCATCCGCGCCCTAAATGTCGTCATAGTCAATGAAGTTAAATATTGTAGACGACAAAAGTATAAAAAGATTACTTCCGGGTATTCATGCTGACCTTCACTTTTTCTCACAGGGATAGCTGAACCGGGAGGTATATTGCGCCAAAAGTTTAGCGGTTTTGAGAAGTTGAAAGTCCGTAAAACGCTTTCCCACCACCTGAATTCCGACCGGCAGACCCTGGCTGTTGATTCCCAACGGCATTGAAAGCACCGGCGTTTCCATCAGGTTGAATGGCGTAGTCTGCGACTGCGTATTCATGTAATAATTGTATTCCTTTCCCTGGTATCTGACTGGTTTCCGGTAGATGTTGAAAACGATCAGCCGAAGGTCCGGTTCCTGGTGCCTGAAAGGAGGAGTGAGGGTGACAGGGCATAAAAAAGCATCATAATCCTTCATGAAAAGCTCAAAACGGTTGATAACCCCGTCCTGTAAAGCCAGAGCTCGCATGTACGCTTTAAGCGAAACCGGCATAACCAGGTCGTGAAGCATGGGAACATTCTTCACGAGGCGGCGGAAAATCACCTTGCTGACGGACCTGATACTGTTTGGTATGAAATATCCGCCCATCATGCCCGTGATCTTTCCCCACGTGCGCCAGATCATTTCGAAATCGAGGTCGGGC
>JBLNAN010000207.1:0-4152 GCA_050259355.1 Syntrophothermus sp.
AACTCGCCTCAAGAGCCCACCAGCAAAATATCATTCCTGTCATCCAAGCAGCCATACAAAAAGCAAATATAAATAAAAATCAACTTTCCGCTGTTGCCTTTACCCGGGGACCGGGACTGCTGGGCTCTCTGCTGGTTGGGATTTCTTTTGCCAAATCCTTCGCCATGGGACTTAACATTCCTATTCTCGAAATTGACCACCTGAAAGCCCATATCCTGGCACACTTTATCCAGGAACCAGATCAGCAAAAACCAGTCCCCGGCTTTCCTTTTCTTTGTCTGACCGTGTCGGGCGGACACACCCAGATCGTGCTGGTAAGGGATCATTTTTCGATGGAAATCATTGGTCAGACCATTGATGATGCCGCGGGAGAAGCTTTTGACAAAGCCGCTAAAATCATGGAACTTCCTTATCCCGGCGGTCCCATGATTGATAAACTGGCTGCAGAAGGAGATCCGCGTGCGTTTAAATTTGCAAAACCCAGCATTCCCGGACTTGATTACAGTTTCAGCGGATTAAAAACCTCCATCCTGTACTTCCTCCGTGACCGGTTACGCGAAGACCCGGCTTTCATCGAAAATCATAAAAAGGATATCTGCGCCTCGGTTCAGTCGACCATCGTGGATATTCTGCTTTCCAAACTTGATATTGCGGTAAGGCAAACCGGTGTGAAAGATGTCGCGATCGCCGGCGGGGTTTCTGCAAACAGTGGGCTGAGAAGGGCATTGACAGAACTAGGTGCTGAAAAAAACTGGAACGTGTTTATTCCAAAATTGTCTTATTCCACAGACAACGCGGCAATGATCGCCATCACGGGTTATTTTAAATATCTGAGACAGGAATTTGGAGACCAGTCGGCAACGGCTTATGCAAGAGGTCATTTCTGACAATCAGCTCCTTTTTCATGACAGGAACAGCACTCGTAACTTCTTTCTTTAGCCTTTTCAAGGGATTCACGCCCTTCTGAGATGGAAAACCAAACCAATCCTGCCGTTCCTATAACATCCGCATAGGCGAAACCCGTTAATTCATACAGCAGGCTGGAACCGAGAAGAACCAGCGACATATAGATGCAAACGAGGGTGCAGTTGGCATCTGCAAGAATGGGTGCAGATTGTAAAGCTTTTCCGGTTCTCTTTTTCAGAATGACAAGTCCGATCATCACGATGATCGATATTCCAGAAATGATCACACCCCAAAAGGTACTTTCAGGTTTTCTGCCCGCGATCAGGTTGAAGATGATTCCAATAGTCAGCCCGGCTGATAATGCTAAAAACGAAAATCCCGTTATTTTTAATGCCCTGATTTCAAAGCCGCTCACCGGCTTGTCCGGATTCTGCCTTATCCTCAGAACAAGCTGCAGTATACCGATTCCTGAAATGACTTCAATAAAACTGTCGATTCCAAATCCAAAAAGAGTCAGTGTCTCGTCTTCAAATCCAAAAAATGTGGAAACCAGACCTTCGATGAGGTTATACCCAATGGTAAAAATTGCCAGGTAAAGGGCCACGATATACAACTTTTCTTTTGTCATTTGTCCAGCACCTCAAAACGTTCATCATCCGTGATGTAAATGGATTTGTCGTACCGGTCATAACGCAGATATCCGGAAGGAGCAGTTCCGGGTGGCATATGCAGTGTCACGTAATTGTTCATGAAATAATCGAAAAGATAATCTGCCTGCCGTCTTCCTGCATAAGTGGCAAGATCATAGATATCTCTGACATGAAGCGAGTCAATATTGTATTTGTAATGAATGGCCGAAGTGAAAGGATCAATATAAAATCCTCCATCAAAGGCATCTGAGGCAGTAAAAGTGGAATAAAGGACCGTTTTCTTTGAACTGTTTACCTTGCTGAGTTCAAACCAGCTGGAGGCATCGACCCCGTTAAGGTTAAAAGTCTTGGAATATACAGTATCATAAATGGTTTCCGAATCTTTATGAGGATAGGTATACTCATCCAGCTGAACCTGGGCCATATTCAGAACATAAGCCTGCTGTTGGTCCTGGAGAAATGTATCCGTTTGATTATCAAGAAAAACCTCAAAACCCAGTTTTCTTGTTTCATCAAGAAAATTGTTGATATATCTTTCAAGATAAATGGAATCGCTCACGTACTGGATAAAGTCGCTGCCAAAATACAGCGCTGAATCCTGTTGTTGCTCATTCATTTTCTTGAAATCCTCGATTTTTTCTCCCTTGTGATTGTACTTGAAAACCAGTTCAGGAGGAAATACCTGCAGCCTGATTTTCTTGGGCATATTAACAAAATCGCGGGCCAGTTTCTTTTCAGGTGTGCATGCAAAAAGCAGCAGCAATGCCGGCAGGATTAGTAATATTTTCGCCTTGGTTTTCAATGTTTATTACTGAACTGTTATTGTGAATAATTATTGTTCCCGTTTCAACAGGGCTTCCCCGAAAGCCTTTCCATAGTCGTGACACCTGGTGAGTGTTTCATGATGTGGCGTGAACTTGATCATCAGTCCCTCATCAAAAACTTTCAGTTTCAGATTATTCATCGTGGCGCTGATGATTTTGGTCCCCTCCCCGCTCCATCCATACGATCCAAACGCAGCTGCAAGTTTGCCCCTGTCGCGGATCGGGTTGATCAGTGCAAAGACCTGGTAAATTGGCAGGAGGATATTCTGACTGAACGTGGGACTTCCCAGAACAAAGGCACAGGAACGGATCAATTTGTCTTCGATCTCGGCAAGGCTCATCTTTTCAATATCACAAACATCCACTTCGATATTACCGGCATCCCTGATGCCCCCGGCAATGGCGTTAGCGATCATCCCTGTATTTTTATAGGCAGAAACATAAGCAAGAAAAACCGTGTTGGGTAAAGGGAAACACATCGTCTGCTGCGAATATTCTTCCGAAAGATCAATATACCTCTTCCAGTCTTTCCTGAGAATCATCCCGTGACCCGGGCAAATGGCTCTGATCGGGAGCGTTTTGATCTTGTTGATGGCGGCAATCATGAATTTGCTGAAAGGCTTCATAATCACGTCGAAATAATATCTGAAAGCCTCGTCAAAATTATCGACCAGGTCATCAAACATCGCCTCGTTGCAGTAATGTTCACCAAAAACATCACAAGTGAAGAGTATTTCATCTTCCACCAGATAGCTGAACATGGAATCAGGCCAATGAAGGTTCGGTGCCCCGATGAAACGGATTTTTTTGTTGCCGAGATCGAGTTCCTGACCGTCTTTAATAATGATATGCGGAAAATCCTCTCCCACCAGGTCATGGAGGAACCGGATAGCATTTCCGCTGGCCACCACGGTCGCTTTGGGAGCAATCTTCAGCAGTTGTGCCAGGCATCCTGAATGATCCGGCTCGGTATGGTTCAGTATGATATAATCAATATCGGCAGGATCAGTCACTTTCCTGATTTTTTCGAGCCATACCTCCCAGAAAGTTTCTTTGACCGTTTCAACGATAACTTTCTTCCCGGCATTGATAAAATAAGAATTGTAGGTGGTACCATATTTGGTTTCCATCACAATGTCGAAAGTAACAATGTCACGGTCAAGGACACCGATCCAGGAAACATCTTCCGACACCTTAAGCACATTCGTATCCTTCATAATTGTTCTTTATTCTATTGTTGAAGTTTATTGAGCACTAAAATAGTTCAATTAAAATAATTCCATCTGAATGGGTTCTCCGGGATCACGTTCGTCCTGCTGGTTCGGATTTTCATTAAAATCGCTGATTGAAGGTTCTGTAACGGGCTCGATAATTTCCGTCTGATCCCCGGCAGGTTCCGCGGAAATGGGTTCGGGCGGCGTTTCAGGCTCATCCACTTGCAGTGGCTCCATCCATTCAATTTTCTTTACAGGATAGATCGTCAGCCGTTTTCCCTTTGCCTTAACACCTTTCAATCCAATAAATTCGTGCACGTTAATATCTTCTGATTCCGTGCCCCGAAGCTTGTGTTTCATATCGAACAATATCCTGATCATCGGATACTTGTCCCTGGTGATCATCATGAACTTGTTCTTTTCTTCTTCGCCGGTGAAATCTACCTTTTTATCCGACAACTCGGCAACAAATCTTTTCACGAAGAAAGTCTTGGACCGGGTGTCTTCGTATACAGAAGTGTAAATTTTATTTGGATTGTACTTTTCAATGATGATCAT
>JBLNAN010000208.1:0-3103 GCA_050259355.1 Syntrophothermus sp.
TAGAAAGAAAACTGCAAAAGATTAATAAGGACTTGGAGTTACATTCTTACAACCTAGCCAGTTAGCGTTTTAGTTAGATGAAAGTCATCTCTGCGATCTCTGCGGCTCAGCGGTAAAAAAATGTGATGAGGGTGATGAGGGTGATGAGGGTGATGAGGGGGATGAAGGTGATGAGGGTGATGAAGGGTCAGCAATCGGCGGCAGAGGACAAACTTCGTGGATCTTCGTGTATTCTTCGGGTTTCTTCGTGTGAAAAAATAAAATCTTCACTCAGAAAATCGCGGAAATAAAATCATTCGGAAAAAAAGGGCACCAGATCGTTCCGGTGCCCTGCAAATACCAACAAATTTTTAATACCTAATCAACCCCCGGTCCGGCTGCAAGCAAACGCTTGCCTTCGTCGTTGTCGGTGAATCCTTCGAAATTCTTCGCGAATTTCTTGGCCAGTTCCTTCGCTGCAGCCAGCCAGTTTTCCTCGCTGTCCCACAGGTTGCGCTGGTCGAGCAGTTTCGGGTCAACGCCCTTCACTGCTTTCGGGATCTGCAGGTTGAACACCGGAATGGTTTCATATTCTGCATGATCGAGTGAACCGTCAAGAATGGCATCAATGATGGCACGGGTGGGCGGGATATCAATTCTCTTGCCTACGCCGTACGGTCCGCCGATCCATCCTGTATTTACAAGATAAGCCGTGGCGCCATGTTCTTTCATCTTCTTGATCAGCTGTTGTGCATACACCGTGGGGTGAAGCATCAGGAAGGCCGCGCCAAAGCATGATGAGAAGGTCGGCTGTGGTTCCTTGATCCCTCTTTCCGTTCCTGCCACCTTTGCAGTGTAACCGGTAAGGAAATGGTACATGGTCTGATCGGAAGTGAGTTTCGAAACGGGAGGCAATACGCCGAAAGCGTCTGCCGTCAGGAAGATCACCTTTCTGGGATGTCCGCCCTTGGAAACGGGCTTCACGATGTTCCGGATATGGTAGATCGGATAGGATGCACGGGTATTTTCCGTTTTGGAAGCGTCATCATAATCAGGCAAGCCGGTAATCGGGTTATACACCACGTTTTCCAGCATGGCATCCCGGCGGATGGCTTCCCAGATATCGGGTTCTTTCTCCTGGCTCAGCTTGATCATCTTGGCATAACAGCCTCCCTCGAAATTGAACACGCCTTCATTGTCCCAGCCGTGCTCATCATCACCAATAAGGAGTCGCTTGGGATCCGCGGAGAGTGTAGTCTTGCCCGTACCTGATAATCCAAAGAAAATGGCAGTATCGCCGGCTTGTCCCATATTGGCGGAACAATGCATCGAAGCAACACCCTTCAACGGAAGGATGTAATTCATGATGGAGAAGAAACCTTTCTTCATTTCACCACCATACCAGGTTCCGCCGATACAGGCTTTCTTCTCACCCAGATGGAAGGCAACATACACTTCACTGTTGAGGCCATGTTCTTTCCACTTGGCATCGGTGGTCTTGCAGGAATTGAGCATGACAAAGTCCGGCTCGAAATCGGCCAGTTCCTCTTCGGTGGGACGTATAAACATATTTTTCACGAAATGGGCCTGCCAGGCGACCTCGGTGATAACCCGGATTTTCAGCCGCGTATCATGGTTGGTGCCTGCAAAACCATCCTGTACATACAGCTTTTTTCCTGAAAGCTGCGCCGCACTGTTGGCATACAGGTCGTTCCAGACTTCCTGTGAAATGGGTTTGTTATCAGATTTTCTTCCCGGGCCTGCCCACCAAACGTTGTTGACGGAACCGGGCTCCTGAACGATATATTTGTCTTTGGGTGATCTTCCGGTGAAGATACCGGTATCAACATTGATGGCACCGGTTGTGGTAAGAAATGCTTTCTCAAAGCCATCCAGTGAAGGATCTGTTTCATGTTTGAAAAGCTCCTCGTACGACGGATTGTGGTAGATTTCGGGGGTTCCGTGGATCCCGTACTTTGTCAGATCGATAGTTTTCATCAGGTTTTTAGTTTCCATGGTACATTATTTTAGTTCTGCCAAAGCGCTTTTGATGCGGTTTACGGCTTCAATCAGATTTTCTTTTGAGGTTGCATAGGAAAAACGCATGCAACGGGGATCACCAAAGGCATCACCCGGAACGGTGGCGACAAATACCTTGTTGAGAAGGTACATGCAGAAATCGTTCGCGTTGTTGATGGTGATTTCGCCGTTTTTCTTTCCGAAATAATAAGAAATATCAGGGAAGATGTAGAAGGCGCCATCCGGGTGGTTAAGTTTCATCCCCGGGATTTCGCCCAGCAGTTTCAGCATCAGGTCGCGACGCTCCCTGAAAGCTGCTTTCATGGTTTTCAGGTCTTCCGTGTCGGGATCACCGCCGATGGCTTCCAGGGCGGCACGCTGAGCGATGGATGAAGCACCCGAGGTAAACTGTCCCTGTAGCTTGTCGCAGGCTTTCGCGATCTCCTTCGACGCGGCAATGTAGCCAATACGCCAGCCGGTCATCGCGAATCCCTTGGAAACGCCGTTCACGATGATGACGCGTTCCTTGATAGAAGAAAATTGTGCCAGGGATTCATGTTTTCCCACAAAATTTATATGTTCATAGATCTCATCGGCAATAACATAAACATGCGGATTTTTTTCAATAACGCCGGCAATACCTTCCAGTTCCTTTTTGGTATAAACCGATCCCGTCGGGTTGCAGGGCGAGCTGAACATGATCAGCTTGGTTTTCGGTGTGATGGCCGCCTGCAGCTGCTGCGGGGTTACCTTGAATTCATTGTCAATGGTCGCCTGAACGAAAACCGATTTTCCCTCGGCTACCTTAACGATCTCTTTATAACTAACCCAGAAAGGAGCGGGAAGAACCACTTCTTCACCGGGATTTACCAGGCTCATAACCACGTTGGCGATGGATTGCTTGGCACCCGTGGAAACCACGATCTGGTCTGCGGTGTAATCCAGGTTGTTATCTCTTTTTAACTTGTGACAAACAGCCTCGCGTAGATCAGCATAACCGGCAACCGGCGGATAAAAAGTGTAATTATCGTCAATTGCTTTTTTGGCGGCCGTTTTGATGTACATGGGCGTGTTAAAATCGGGTTCGCCTAGGCTCAGATTGATG
>JBLNAN010000209.1:0-3369 GCA_050259355.1 Syntrophothermus sp.
TTAGAGTGTGGCCATATCAATTACGAACCGGTATTTCACATCACTGCCGATCACCCGTTCATAAGCTTCATTGATGTAGTTGATGTTGATCACTTCCACGTCTGAAACAATGCCATGTTTACCACAGTAATCCAGCATCTCCTGTGTTTCCGGGATTCCACCGATGTTGGAGCCCGTGAGGGAACGGCTGTTGCCCAGGAGCAGGGAAGCGTTGATCATCATGGGAGCGGGCGGAACGCCAACGCATATCATTACCCCATTCGTACCCAGCATTTTCAGGTACATGTTGTAGTCGTGCGGCGCCGAAACGGTATCCAGGATAAAATCAAAATAATTTTTATAAGCCGCAACCTGGTTTTCATCTTTGGTGTAACAGAAGTTATGGGCGCCAAGCCGGCGGGCATCGGCTTCTTTTGAAGGACTGGTGCTCAGCATGGTCACTTCTGCACCGAAAGAAGCTGCAAATTTCACTCCCATATGACCCAGTCCGCCCAGGCCCAGGATCCCGACCTTGTGGCCTTTTCCCACTTTCCATTTTCTGAGCGGGGAAAAGGTGGTGATCCCGGCGCACAGCAAAGGTGCAACACCTTCAAGGGGAAGGTTCTCGGGAACTTTCAGAATAAAGGATTCATCTGCCACGATGAAGTTGGAATATCCACCGAACGTCAGGGTTTTGCCGTCCTTTTCGAAGGAGTTGTACGTCCATATCGTCATCCCGTTCTGGCAGTATTGTTCCCAGCCGTGCCTGCAGTTGTCGCATTCACCGCAGGAATCCACCATGCAGCCGATGCCGACCAGGTCGCCGGGCTTAAACTTTTTAACCCCGTTACCCGTCTTCGTCACCCGGCCCACGATTTCGTGGCCCGGCACCATCGGGTATTTTGCAGGGCCCCACTCGCTGCGTACCTGGTGAATGTCGGAATGACAAACCCCGCAGTATACGATTTCCAGTTGAACATCCTTTTCACCGGGTTCCCGTCGTTCGAAATTCCATGGATTCAATCTGTCTTTCGCGTGATGTGCCGCGTATCCTTTTGCTGGTATCATAGTTTATATTTTTAATTTAAAGTTATCAAAAATAAAGCAAAAAAGATCGGGTGTTGAAGGAAAAGTAATATTCACTTTTGAAAAAAGGGTTGTATTTTTATAAGATAAAATCAGGCGAAAAGAAGTTCAGCGGGAAACTGTTCTGCCGACTGCTGACCTTGGGCTGAAGACAAAGTCTGAAGCCTGCCGACTGAAGACTCATATATGGAACCAAACATCAAAGCAATAATAACAGGAGCCACCGGCATGGTGGGAGAGGGCGTGCTGCATGAATGCCTGATGCACCCGCAAGTTGAGAAAGTACTGGTGGTCAACCGCAGGCCCTGTGGTGTTCAGCATCCGAAGCTGGAAGAGGTTATTCTGTCTGATTTTTTCAACCCGGGATCCGTGGCCGGCCAGCTTGCCGGTTACAACGCCTGTTTTTTCTGCCTGGGCGTTTCTTCTCTCGGGATGAAAAAGGAGGAATATCACCGGGTGACCTACGATCTGACCATGGCCTTTGCCCGAACGGTTTTGGAAAAGAACCCGGGGATGGTGTTTTGTTACGTGTCGGGGGCCGGTACCGACAGTTCCGAAAAAGGCAGGATTTCCTGGGCGAGGGTGAAGGGAAAGACCGAAAACGACCTGATGAAGTTACCCTTCCGGGCGGTGTATGCTTTCCGGCCTGCTTTCATGTTACCGACAAAAGGCTTGAAAAATGCCCTTGGCTTTTACAAATACGTGAACTGGATGTTCCCGCTGTTCGGCAGGCTGGCGCCCGGCAGTTTCGGGACGCTGAAAGCGCTGGGACTGGCCATGATTCACGCGGCCACGGTGGGATTTCCTGAAAAGGTCGTGACCGCGAAGATGATCAATACCTCAATGAATCGTAAATCGTGAATCATGAATCGTGAATCGTGAATCGTGAATCATGAATCGTGAATCGTGAATCATGAATCGTGAATCGGAAAATTCTCCTTATATTTATCCTTTAATAATCAGTGAGATAAATGAAAAAAATATTTTTAGTCCTCTTCCTGATTCTTTCCGGATTCCCGGTTTTTGCCGCTTCCGGGTTAGCAGGAGATGGTTTTACCATGATGATGTTCCTGGCCGGGGCCTTTTTATTAATAGCAGCTATACTCAAGGGTTATGATCTGCTCAGAAAGAACAGGCACCGGATCTATACCGGGGTGATCCTGGCGTGGAGGTGGATCGTGTGGCTTTTCAGCCGGCACGGCCGCAAGCATGAATTTTCCCACGACGGTATCTGGTAATGTACCATCATGCAATTTCCTGCTTCCTGCCCGCGATCCTTCCCATCAGGTTGTCGTTGGTTGCGGGATACACAAAATATAGGTCCGCTTCTCCAGGGATTCCAAATCTCTTAAATTTTTTTCTCCAACATTTTGCAAATAAAGAATTTTTTGTACTTTTGCCGTCCTGATTCCTCCTTAGCTCAGTTGGTTAGAGCATCTGACTGTTAATCAGAGGGTCGCTAGTTCAAGTCTAGCAGGGGGAGCAGAAATATCAAGGGTTTTGGAGATCATATCCAAAACCCTTTTTTAATTTGCACAACAATTTGCACAACATTTGGAAATAAAAATTTTTAATTTTGTAAGATTTCAGTTCCACAAGGGTATAGCTAGAAGCGCACCAGCCACAATAGTTGTGGTTTGCTGTCAGATGGTTCTTAACGATATAGAAGACGAGAAAACTACAAATTTCCTTTCTTTATCACGATCCCACTCTTTCCTGAATAATTCTTACAGTAACCAAAATATAAAAATTTACCTCCCTCTTCGAAGATTACAATGGGTTTAAAACCTGCACCCTTCATTTCGGTGAAATCTGTTTTGCCCTGAAGACTGCCATTGCTTAAAATTTTTGCAACATAAGGAAATTGTTCCTGCGTTTCTGAAGAGATGACTCCCGTTATGAAAAAACTACCATCCGTCGTAGAACACATACTTCTTACGGTCTCGTTAGTGCCAATTATTACATTTTTTTCCCAGGTAAGCCCGCCGGTGCTATCGTACCTAAACATACAAACCTGGTAATTTGGAATATTGGGATCTGCTCCGGCATTTATAACTGAGCCGTCTGTTCTTACAATCATATTGGAAATACATGTATCCCCGTAGTTTTTACCCCAGTGCCTGTGACCGGTAGAATCTATATTTTCCAGAAATATACCGTCCTTAATATAGAACCTGTTTTCAGCAATCTGTATGAAATCATGAACAGCGCACATACTGTTGCCTGCGGTGAAGATAAATTTATGAACAGTGTCACCGTTTGCATTTAGTTTAATAGCCAGTATTCGTGGAATGACAGAAGATA
>JBLNAN010000210.1:0-4450 GCA_050259355.1 Syntrophothermus sp.
CTCACCCCACGTGCTCGTCATGACTGCAACCCCTATTCCCAGAACGCTGGCAATGACCTTGTACGGGGATCTCGATATTTCCGTTATTGATGAGATGCCACCGGGAAGAAAGCCTATCCAGACAAAGCATTTTTTTGAGAATAACCGTCAGCGTGTGTATGAGTTTATTGCCAGGATGATCGAAGCAGGATCGCAGGCCTATGTCGTTTACCCCTTGATTGAAGAATCGGAAACGCTTGACCTGAAGAACCTGGTGGAAGGCTTTGAACACCTGAAACAGGTATTTCCACCATCCCGGTACCAGTTAAGCATGGTTCACGGAAGAATGAAACAGCAGGAGAAGGATGCCGAAATGCAGCGGTTCCTCAGGAAAGAAACCCAGATCATGGTTGCTACTACCGTCATCGAGGTGGGTGTTGATGTTCCCAATGCTTCCGTGATGGTGATTGAAAATGCCGAGCGCTTTGGACTGTCACAACTTCATCAGTTGCGCGGGAGAGTAGGGCGTGGAGCCGACCAATCGTATTGTATCCTGATGAGCGGTGTGAAACTGTCGAATGAATCACGCAAAAGACTGGATACCATGGTCAGCACCACGGATGGGTTCGTGATTGCCGAGACCGACCTGAGACTCCGCGGACCTGGCGAGATGGAAGGTACACGCCAATCAGGTCTGCCGGATTTAAAAATTGCCGATCTGGTACATGATGAAAAGATCCTGAAAGCCGCGAGAAATGTGGCTGCCGACGTGATCAACGATGATCCGGAATTTAAAAAAAGCGAGAATGCACCCATTGCAAGACATATCCTCCACCTAAACAAATACAGCGAAAATTGGGGATTGATCAGTTAGAAAATTCCCGCTATTTTTGCACCAGATAAAAATACTATGAAGATTTCCTATAATTGGCTGAAAACCTACTTTCCTGAAAAACAGCTGCCTTCTCCCGGAGAAATTTCCGGCTACCTTACTGATTGCGGCCTGGAAGTAGAAGGAATGAATGCCTGGCAATCTGTTAAAGGCGGATTGAAGGGTGTAGTGATCGGAGAGGTGAAAACCTGTGAAAAACATCCCAATTCCGATCATCTCAGCATCACAACAGTGGATGTTGGCCGGCCAGAGTTGCTGCATATAGTTTGCGGCGCCTCCAATGTTGCGGCCGGACAAAAGGTACCCGTGGCCACCCTCGGTACAACCCTGTTTTTTGGCGACAAAGAACTGACCCTGCAAAAAACAAAAATCAGGGGAGAAGTTTCAGAAGGAATGATCTGCGCGGAAGACGAACTTGGTCTTGGGAATTCACATGCTGGGATCATGGTACTCGATCCCGCGGCAAAACCGGGAACCCCGGCTGCTGAATATTTTGGTATCGAAGAAGATATAGTGCTGGAAATAGGTCTTACCCCCAACAGGTCCGACGCCACCTCCCACACGGGTGTTGCCCGCGACCTGGCAGCGGTGCTTCATCGGCTTGCTCCTGATCAGGAATCTTCCTTTCAGTATCAAAGGCCTGATGTAAGCGCTTTCACTGTTGAAAATAACAGCCGCAATACAGAAATCCATATTGAAGACTTGCAGGCTTGCCCCAGGTATGCCGGGTTGACAATGACGGGGATAACCGTGAAAGAATCACCGGAATGGCTGAAAAACCGTTTGAATGCCATCGGACTGCGCCCGATCAATAATATCGTGGATGTTACGAATTTTATTCTGCACGAGCTGGGACAACCCCTTCATGCATTCGATGCCGATAAGATCAGCGGCGGAAAGGTGGTTATTAAAAAACTTGCATCGGGTACTAAATTTATCACCCTTGACGGGGTGGAGCGAACGCTTACCGATCAGGATCTGATGATCTGCGACGGTGAAAAGCCGATGGTAATTGCAGGTGTTTTCGGAGGACTCGCCTCGGGTGTGACCCTGGAAACGAAGAATATTTTCATTGAGAGTGCCACCTTTGATCCCCGAACCATCCGGAAAACTTCCCGTTATCACGGGTTGCAAACAGATGCTTCCTTCCGGTTTGAAAGAGGTACGGATATCGACATCAACATTTACGCGCTGCAACGTGCTGCATTGCTCATAAAGGAGGTTGCAGGCGGGACAGTTTCATCCGGTATTACAGATGTTTATCCTCATCCGAAAAAAGAATCAGAAGTTACACTTACCAGGAAAAATCTGACCAGGCTGGTAGGGCAGGAAATAGATCCGGTAATAGTAGGTAAAATCCTGAAGTCACTGTTTATAACCATAGTTGAAGAAAATCAGGATATGTGGAAACTGAAGATTCCGAACTTCAAGGTGGATGTTACACGCGAGGTGGACGTGATCGAGGAGATTCTGAGAATCTATGGATACAATCATATTCAGTTTTCGGATAATATCCGGTCGCCGCTCAATATTGCCGCCAAACCCGATCCTGAGAAAGTTCAGAACCTGGTTTCGGAATTACTCGTTTCCAATGGTTTCAATGAAATCATGAACAACTCGTTGACAAAATCATCCTATTATGAGAACAATGAAGCTTTTCCGGCTGAGAATTGTGTTAAGATACTCAACCCCCTGAGCAGAGATCTGGATGTGATGCGCCAAACGCTGTTGTACGGCGGACTTGAAACCCTTGAATACAATCAAAACCGAAAAGCCGCTGATCAGAAGTTATTTGAATTCGGAAACGTGTACCGGAAGCTGACGATGCCGGTCGGGCAGAAACCGCTGGATGCATATCCCGAAGAAAAACATCTGGCAATATTCTTAACAGGGAAGAAATTTCCGGAAAACTGGAACAACCCTGATGCTAAAGTTGATTTTTATTTTCTGAAGGCTTATGTACAGAATATCCTGACAAGACTGGGTTTGACAGTGACTGACTTGCAAGAATGGAATTCTCCGCTGGTATCCCGTGGATTACAAATAATGGCATTTCAGAAACCATTGGTTACCTTTGGGGTATTGTCATCTGCACTTCTTCGTCGGTTTGACCTGAAACAGGATGTTTATTTTGCTGATTTTTCATGGGATTTGTTGCTCAATTCTCTCAAGAAAGGAGCCCTGGAAGCGACCGAGCTGCCCAAATTCCCTGAAGTGCGAAGGGATCTTGCCCTCGAGCTTGATAAAAATGTAACCTTCGCTGAGATCCGGCAAACGGCCCTGGCAACGGAGAAGAATTTACTGAAAGAGGTCGGTTTATTTGATTTCTACGAAGGAGACAAGATCGGACAGAATAAAAAATCGTATGCAATATACTGCATTCTGGCTGATGAGCGGAAAACGCTGAATGATAATGAGATTGATAAAACAATGAAGAAGCTTATCCGGGCGTTTGAAGAGAAGCTGGGGGCAAAACTGAGGGGAAGCTGATAAGCGGTAAAGAAAAGTAAATGGATATTCAGGCAATAAAACAACGATTTGGTATAATTGGTAATTCCGTTTTGCTCGACCGGGCTATTGATATAGCACGGCAGGTGGCACCCACGGATATTACCGTTCTGATCAGCGGGGAAAGCGGAACCGGGAAAGAGTTTTTTCCAAAGATCATCCACCAGCTGAGTTCACGCAAGCATGGACCTTATATCGCGGTTAACTGCGGCGCCATTCCGGAAGGAACCATTGATTCCGAGCTTTTCGGTCATGAAAAAGGTTCTTTTACGGGTGCACATGAAGCCCGCAAGGGATATTTTGAAGTTGTGAACAGCGGGACAATTTTTTTGGACGAAGTAGCAGAACTGCCGCTTTCTACCCAGGTGAGGTTGTTGCGCGTTCTTGAAACCGGTGAATTTATCCGGGTAGGTTCTTCCAAGGTCTTAAAAACCAATACACGGGTGGTAGCCGCGACCAACGTTGACATTCCAAATGCTATTAATTCCGGAAAATTCAGGCAGGACCTGTTTTACCGGTTGAACACGGTTCCCATCAGCATGCCTTCTCTCAGGGACCGGAAAGAAGATGTTTATCTTCTTTTCAGAAAATTTGCCTCTGATTATGCCGAAAAATACAGGATGCCGCCTATTCAGCTTATTGAAGAAGCACAGCGGATCCTTACCAACTACCGCTGGCCGGGCAATATCCGTCAGCTGAAAAATATAACCGAGCAGATCAGCATCATCGAGAAAGAGAGAATCGTGACGGCAGAGACGTTGTCAAAATACCTTCCCCATCACCAGTCCAGTGAACTTCCTATTCTTTATAAAGGTGAAGATGCGGCTCATATTTCAGAGCGCGAATTACTTTATAAGGTGCTTTTTGATATGAAAAAGGACGTGAATGACCTTAAAAAGCTGGTGATGAGCATTCTTCAGAATGAAAACCCGAGTACTGTTCTGGGAGAAAATTCAAATATCCTGAAAAGACTTTATCAGGATCTGCCGCTGCAGCCGGATGCTGTACCGGTGGATTACCCGGAGGAAAATCATGTTGTGGATGTTCCTGCAGAAGAACAACCGGTTGAAG
>JBLNAN010000211.1:0-5725 GCA_050259355.1 Syntrophothermus sp.
ACACCTGCGGACCATCCGGCATGATGAAAATTCCGGCAATGATGGAGCAATAGATGGAGGAAGTGTATAAAATTGCAGCATACAGTCCGGTCAGATCGTCGCTGATCTCTTTTCCTATCAGGAAAATAATCCAGGTGCTGAAGGTGCCGGTAACGACAAAGCCCAGCCGGAGGAAAAACTCGCTGTGCAGGGTCAGGTTCAGTGAGAAAAGCTGGATGATCCACCCCACCATGGGAGGATGATCAAAATGGCTCCAGTCGGGATACAGCGCGTAAAGGCGGTAATACACTTCATCATTCCCCAATTCAATCAACCAGGCAGCCATGGCTCTGATCAGAAAAGAAATCAGGATCAGTATCAAAAGATATTTTCTGATCTTCTTATCCATTTACTCTGGATTTTTTCCTGACCTGAAGGATGATCACGAGCAATACCAGCAACGCGGGGATAGAAAATATCCTGAAAATCCAGGTTCTCGGAATATTTACCTCTGCCTTCAGATCATTATCCGGCAACTGACCCTCATACCTGAAAACCGGATTCAGATAAAAAACCGTTCCCGGACCTTTCCAGCGGTTGTAAAACTTGATCTCGGTCCTGATATAGGTATCTTCCGGCTGAAGAACATAATACCCCTGGCTCTTATTGTAGATCACCTTTTTCACTTTCTGGTTCTGACCGATAAATGTGATCTTGATGGGAATCTCGCTGACCCGGACAAAGAGGGTATCGCCACGGACCTCGACTTTTTTTACGACCGGAATTTTTGACACTCTTTCTGACTTAACATCGAAATTTGCCTCGTTATCAGACATATACACATCGGCACCGAAGGCACAACCGTTTTTCAGCGCTTTAACCACGGAATCTGCATTCTCCGATCCCGAATTGATAAAAGTCATGCATCGGCCAAGCTGGTAGGGATCATCCACCTGGTGCGAATCATCATCTGCCAGTATATAAACAGGGTGTCCTGCCGAAAGCGCGGCATCCCACTGGAAAAAAGAGCGCCAGTTATGGTCGAGGATCTCCAGCAGATGGTATCCGGTGAGCAGTTTCATATCACCCGGGGTATAACCATTTTCCCAGTCGGGATGGGCAATGGCAATGATCTCGCTGGTACCCTGTAATTTCCTCAGGATATCCTGTTTCTGATGAATATTCTGCAACAATGAATAATCCCACCACAGAACATTTTTCGCCCCGATCAGCATCTGGTGTTTTTTGCGGATACCGATACCATGTTCGTAAACGGGAATATAGAATGAAGAATCCCTGAAAGTCGTATTGATCTTCATGTAATCCGATATTTCGGGATAGTCGTATTTCAGCTTCCTGACATAATTCTCATAAAAAAGTTCGGGTGAATTTTTTCTGCCGCTCGTCAGTCCGCCCCATGCCCTGTCGTGATAGTGAAAATTGGCTTTCCGCCAGGCAAGGCTGTCCATCCCGGCATAAGGATTATGAATCTGTGAACCCGAGAACGGTTTTGCTGCCGGGAAATCATAAACCGGGCACAGAAAATAGATCATCAGCTCAGCCGAAAGGAGCACCAGGAAGATGCTCAGGAGGATCAATCCTGTTTTTTTTAGCATGTTTGGGTTGATATCCCGCAAAGGTAATGTTTTAGAAAATAACACTTACAAGCAGCCAGAGGTTTAAAAAAACGACAATGCTGCCGATCACGACCAGCGTGAACAGGGTGAGTTTTTTGTTGGCATATTTGCCCATCACTTTTTTTGATGAGGTAAGATAGACCTGCAGGAAAATGGTTATTGGCAGCTGGATGCTCAGGATCATCTGGGAAATGATCAGTCCCCTGTATGGATCAGCAATCAGAAAGATGATCAGCATTGCGAGGACCAGGGAGATCAGCACGCCCAGCCGGGAATGGTTGTCCCTGATATCATACGGCTCTGAAAAAAATCCGGCAAAGATAGATCCGCCTGCCATTCCCGAGGTAATCGTGGAGGCAAGCCCTGCACAGAGGAGGGCAAAAGCAAACACCACGGAAGCGTTGTTTCCAAGGAGCGGCCGGAGGATTTCTTTTGCCTGCTGCAATTCCGCCACCCTGACCTGATGATCATAAAAGGCTGTTGCCGCAAGCAAAACGATGGCACTGTTGATTGCCCAGCCAACCAGCATTGAGAACAGGGTATCAAAGAGTTCATAATCCAGTTGCCGCTTAATCACCTTGTGATCCTCCAGGTTCCATTGACGGCTCTGGATCACCTCCGAATGAAGAAACTGGGTATGGGGCATCACTACCGCGCCAAGCACGCTCATCACGATGATGATGGATCCTCTTGGGATACTGGGTGTTACCCACCCCAGTCCGGCCGCGTGCCAGTCAATGTCAACGAGTGAGAGTTCATAGAGGAAGGAAAGTCCGATCACCGATACAAGAGCAATGATGAACTTCTCTACCTTGCGGTAGCTGTTGGTAAGCAGCATGATCAGTACGAAGATAAAAGTAAGGATTGCTCCCGCGGGCAGGGGCATTCCAAAGAGCATGTTAAGCGCCACGGCTGCACCCAGGATCTCTGCAAGAGAGGTGGAAACCGAGGCTCCCATGGCCGATGTAAGTATTGACCGGGATACCCACCTCGGGGTGTAGCGGGTGGCCGCTTCGGCAAGACACAAACCCGTGGCAATCCCCAGGTGAGCCACGTTGTGCTGTAAAACGATCAGCATGATGGTCGACAACGTGATCATCCACAACAACTGGTAGCCATAATCCGAACCGGCGGCCAGGTTGGCCGCCCAGTTTCCCGGATCAATAAATCCAACCGTCACCAGCAGACCGGGACCTATATATTTAAAAATCTCCAGTGCCCCGAATGCCGGAACATGCTTGTCGCTCAGTAAATCTTTAAAATATTTTTTCAACATATTTTTCCAAATATACAAAATTGAGGGTAGGATGACAACAGACGAAAAAGGTTGGCAGATATATTGCTGATGATTGCAACTATAGAAATTGACAGGTAGTATCATGACAGACAGTTTTATTACAATTGCAGGGCAGATGGAGTTGACCCGGGATGATTTTCCGCAGTTAAAGAATGGTGATATATATATGGACTGGACAGGTGCCGCCCTTCCACCGGAATTCCTGATACGACAGTCGCACCAGTTCCTTTCCCGGAATCTCCTTGGAAATCCACATTCCCACAGGGAAGCTTCCAGCAAGGCCATTGATGAGATTATGGAAACCAGGCATGAGATACTGGATTATCTTAATGCCCCGCCTTCGGAATACGAGGTGATTTTTACCATGAATGCCACCAATGCCACGCTTTTGCTGCAGCATTACAAATTCAGCGGGGGAGAATTGCTGCTTACCGCCGATAACCATAATTCTGTAAACGGCCTTCGGGAAATAGCCCGTCAGCAGGGAGCCGTGGTAAGATATGCCCCTGTAAATCCGGATCTTTCTATCGATGAATGTATGCTGATGCATAAGCTTGAACATCCCAGGACTTCTGGCAATCATCTTTTCTGTTATCCCGCAAAATCCAATTATACAGGACATCTTCATCCCCTGGAATGGGTCAAAAAAGCCAAAGAACATGGCTGGAACGTTCTCCTGGATGCGGCAGCTTTCCTGGCCAACGACCGGTTGGATGTTGCCAGCGTTCAACCAGATTTCATCCCGGTTTCATTTTATAAGATTTTTGGCTTCCCTACCGGGATAGGCTGTCTGGTAATCCGCAGGGAATGTTACGAAAAAATGTACAAGCGATGGTTTTCAGGCGGATCCATCCTCATCGTGAGTGTAAAAAATGATTTCTATGCCCCGGAAGCAGTGGGTTATGCCCGGTATGAAGACGGGACAGTTAATTTTGGACTGATACCTGCCGTGAGAAACGGATTAAAATTCATGAAGCGGCTGGGCAATGTTAAAAACAATGCCGTTGAATGCAGTTCCGCGCTGTACGACCGGTTGAAAAGAATGAGATCCGGAGATGTAACCGTGGATATCCATAATGCGAGAGGCAATGATATCATTTGTTTCAGTATCCGGAAAAACGGAAATATCGTGAACCCGCTGCGTTTTGAGCAGGAGGCGATCCGGTCGGGGGTTTATGTAAGAACCGGTTGTTTTTGCAACCCCGGCATCAATGAAAAGATCTTTGGCTATTCGGTGGAGGAATATGAGCAGTTGTATGATGACCGTTTAATGCCGGAACAGGTGGCGCGGTTGAAGAATTTCGCCGAAAGCCGGCCGCTTGGAGCAATCCGCGTTTCATTTGGTTATGCCAACACCCTGGCCGATATCGAAAAGTTCGCTTCGTTCACCTATGCGTTTCTGGAGGCGTTGAATGGGTAAGTTCAACGTGGATGACTGGTAATTGACGTGTTTTCCGTGTGTCTTATCTGACCCCCTGTTATCCCGGTAGCGAGCGCAAGAATACTCACAAGCAGCGCGATAGACAGAAATACGACATAGCATTTCCGGTCAAATGGCGTTTTCTTCAGGAAATAAATCCTGATAGCAGACAATACAGAAAGAACAGATAAACCAATAAAGAAAACAAGTGCCCAGATTTCATGCGGTTCAATGATGTTTTCGGCATAGCCGAATCTGGTTTCCAGGATCTGTTCGGCACCATCACCGGTAAAATAGGCAAGTGCCCCGAAAATTCCGGTTATGACATACATCATCAGGAAAAGCCCGGGAAGTTCCTCGCTTCGTCTGATCATTCCATAGATATGAACAATGATCGTGAAAAGAAGTCCGACGATTGGAAGATGTGTAAAGACCAGGTGAAGGTGTGCTGCATTCATTATTTTATGTTTTAGAAAATGAAACCTACATTTAATGTGGCAAAATGCCCGAGACCGCTGACGTTATTGTACCATCGGAATTCCTGGAGATGGTAACCGGCAGAGAGGTACATTTCATTGGCCCGGAATACTTTGAATTTTCCTCCCAATGCCAAGCCGAGTACGGCTCCTCCTTTGTTATAACGTCCGTCACCGGACCAACCAAAGGAATATCCTCCCCTGAAACTGAAATAAGGAGTGGCATACGTCGATAAGAAGTTATACCGGTAATCAAAACATACCGGGATAAAACCCCTGTTGCGCCAAAAATCGATCCCGGTAAAAACTCCTAAATTGATACGACTGGTGATAGCGATTCCATTCACAACTCCAAACCCGAACATCCCCATTCCGGTTTTTGGATCCGATTTATCCTCGCCATCGATCGCTCCTACTCCGGTATGGATTTCCGTCAAAAAGAAATATTTCACCAGCTTGCCCGGCTTTACAGGTATTACCACGTTTTCCTTGCGGATACTGTCGATATCGGTGATGGGGATGACCAGGGTGTCTTTTGAAGCAACGATCAATTTCACGTGTTTTTCCGGTACGGTCTGAATAATTTCTCCCCTGAGGTAAGACCGGTTTTTCATATAAACTACATCCACCATGGTAATCTGAGCATTCAATACAGGGAGAATGTTGAGCAATGCCATTAAAAGGAGTAGTCTTTTCATTTTCTTTTATTTGCTGTCAGATATTGAAAGAAGAATCGTCTCACTTTCCTTATCTGCAATCAAGGGTTTGTAATCCGGCGGGATATTTTTCTGAAAGCAGATGATAAAATCCGTGGTATCTGATATTCCCTGGCGTCCAGCCGGAAGCAATGGCAGACTGTTTTTGCGGATGTAATAGTTGATTGAAGGCTCCATCAGCCAATCGCAGCTGATCGTCT
>JBLNAN010000212.1:0-3215 GCA_050259355.1 Syntrophothermus sp.
AGGACAACCACCTATTCGGGTGGCAATACCTATATGAAGACCATGTTTATGGACCTTGGCCTCACCTATAACCCGGGTGAAACCAAATCCATCCCCTTGTCACTTTACTTCGGTCCCAACAATTTCTACACTCTCAAGGATTATAATATTGACCTGGAACGGCAGATCCCGCTGGGCTGGGGATTTTTCCTCCTGGGTTGGATTAACCGTTACGCGGTTATTCCGGTTTTCAATTTCCTGGGTCAGTTCAACTGGAATTATGGCATCATCATCCTGATCCTGACGATTCTCATCAAAATTGTGCTGTTCCCCATTGCATACAAGACTTATAAATCCTCTGCCAAAATGCGCGCGCTCAAGCCTGATATTGACGAGCTGAACGCAAGGTATCCCAAGAAAGAGGAGGCGATGAAAAAGCAGCAGGCGACCATGGAATTGTACAAGAGGGCAGGGGTGAACCCCATGGCGGGCTGTATCCCGCTGTTGCTCCAGATGCCTATTCTTATTGCCATGTTCCGGTTCTTTCCATCTTCTATTGAATTGCGGCAACAGGCGTTTCTCTGGGCATCCGATCTCTCTTCCTATGATTCGGTTCTGAATCTTGGCTTTTCCATACCCTGGTATGGCGATCATGTAAGCCTTTTTGCCCTGCTGATGACCATTTCCAGCGTGATTTATACAAGAATCAATGATCAGATGATGGGATCTTCCCAGCAGCAGTTGCCCGGGATGAAAACCATGATGTACCTGATGCCCGTCATGTTTTTGTTCTGGTTCAATGATTATTCATCGGGTCTGAGCTATTACTACCTTCTGGCCAACCTTCTCACTTTCGCACAGATTTATATTATTCGTGCCACGATTGACGAGAAGAAACTTCATGCACAAATTGAGGCTAACAAGAAAAAACCGGTTAAGAAATCAGGATTTCAGAAACGCCTGGAAGACATGACGAAAAAGCAACAGCAAATGGCCCGAAAGAGATAAGCCATTATTTGCAGTTGGATTTACCTTTTGCCATCATCGTGCCCCATTTGGCCATTTCACGCACAACAGGCTGAATTGAATTGCCTAGGCCGGTTAGTTCGTACTCTACCCGTGGCGGAACCTCTGGATATATTTTCCGGGTCACCAATCCGTCCTTCTCGAGATCCTTTAGCTGGAGACTGAGCATTCGTTCAGTAATTTCCGGGATCAAACGGTTCAGTTCACCAAATCTTTTCTTGCCATCACGGAGATACCAAAGGATAATAGCCTTCCATTTTCCGCCGATAAAATCCATGGTTATATCAAGGGAGCAATGATAATCCTTACCATTGACAATCAGGTTTTCAGATTTTCCATTAACCAGCATAAAGTATAATTTTATCTGATAAATTCAATACGATTAAACTATAGAATAATTAGCAATTATAAGCACAATACCAACAACACTTTTAGATAGCAAATATACTACCTAAACCAAACAAAATGCAAAAAAAATTCCGGATCTCTATGAACCGGAATATATTAATAAAATAAATGTTAGGAATTACTTCACCGGGCAACTCAACATTTTTTCACCTTCGATAAAAGCTTCAAGCCGGTCACCGATCTTGATGGGACCAACTCCGGAAGGCGTACCGGTAAAAATGAGATCACCTGTTTTAAGGGTGATGAAATGAGAGATATAGGAAATGATGTCCTCAAAATCGAAAATCATTTCAGAAGAACTGGCCTTCTGCACCACTTTCCCGTTCAGTTCAAGATGAAAATCAATAGCAGCGGTATTTTTAAAATGAGAAACCGGCAAAAACTTTCCAAGTGGCGCCGACTGATCAAATCCTTTTGCAATCAGCCATGGCAAGCCCTTTTCCTTGCATTTTGACTGAAGATCCCGCGCGGTCAGATCCAGGCCAATACCAATTTCATCATAATAGGAACTGGCAAACTCTTTACGTATATTCCGTCCAACCTTGCAGATTTTAAGCACCAGCTCGGCCTCGTAATGGATCTCCTGCGAAAAATCAGGCAGAAAAAAAGGACGGTTCCGGGTAATCAGCGCCGTATCAGGCTTCATAAAAAATACGGGAACAGACGGAACATCACTTTTCATTTCCTTAACGTGCTCTCTGTAATTACGGCCTATGCAGAGGATCTTCATGAGATATGATATATGATATATGAGATATGAGATATGATATTGTGAATCAAAACAGTTCGAGTTTTACTGAATTCTTGTTAAAACCTCTTAGCTTTATCGAGGTTGCCACCTTTTTGGTTGACAATGGAAAATCACCTTTCATGATCCAGTCATAATAAGAGGGTTCTGTGGTGAAGATATCTTCTACCACTTTCCCCTTGTGCTTTCCAAAATTAAAAATCTCAATATTCTTGTCATTGTAGATGATGTGACCCACGAGATCAGCATTTTTCGTGGTATGCGAGAATTCACTCAGCGATTTAACATCATTCACGAAAGGTTTGGTTTCTTTCCCGTTCCGGTCCCTGATCACCACGTTCTGATAACGGTCCAGTTGCGCTTTCATGACCTCGTAGGTAGCAATCGTGTCGGCTTCAGCTGAATGCGCGTTGATCAGTTCTTTGTCGCAGTAGAACTTGTAGGCTGCCCTAAGGTTCCGGGGTTCCATTCTGTGAAAGATGTTCTGTACATCCACGAATCTTCGTCCTTTGATTTCGAAATCAATTTCGGCCCGTAAAAATTCTTCCACCAGCATCGGGATGTCAAAGTGATTGGAATTAAACCCGGCCAGATCAGCACCGTCGAGAAACTGGCTGATATCGTGGGCCACGTCCTTGAAAACGGGTTCATTGGCAACATCTTCGTCTTTAATCCCGTGAATGGCAGTTGATTCCCATGGTATCGGGATCTGCGGGTTGATACGCCAGGTACGGGTCTTTGTACTGCCATCGGGATGGGCTTTCAAAATACAGATCTCAACGATCCTGTCGGTAGCTACCTTGACGCCGGTAGTTTCCAGGTCGAAAAATGCGATGGGTCGCGTTAAATTAAGTTCCACTAAAGCGTTTGGTTTAAATCAAAATTTTCAAGGTGAAATACCATCCTGTTCAGGAATTTGCCTGCAAGAGCCCCGTCAATCACCCTGTGATCGTACGTGAGCGAGAGGAACATCACGTGGCGGATGGCGATCATGTCACCGGCCGGTGTTTCAATGACCACCGGTCGTTTTTTTATCGACCCCACGCCCACGATG
>JBLNAN010000213.1:0-2673 GCA_050259355.1 Syntrophothermus sp.
AATAATTGCTTCCGGAAAATCACACCTTTTTGAGGCTTTGTGAAAACCCGGTACATTAATTGAACGTATTTTCCCGTATTTACTAAAAC
Source organism: Syntrophothermus sp. (assembly GCA_050259355.1). Classification (GTDB taxonomy): domain Bacteria; phylum Bacteroidota; class Bacteroidia; order Bacteroidales; family FEN-979; genus FEN-979. The sequence continues at coordinate 90 of JBLNAN010000213.1, forward strand.
AGGCACTTGTGAATATTTTTGCTAAAATAACAAGTTTAACGGTTCGTTGTATATTTGTCGTATGATCGAAGCCATGAAAAAAACCAGTCTGTTATTGGTGATGATGGTCACCCTGATAACTTATTCATGTTCCCCGGTTTCTCACGGGGGGCAACGCAAAGCTCATCCAAAAGGCTGCAATTGCCCCACCTGGACCCATAATTCCAATGACCTATCAAAACGCGCAAATCACAACATATAACCCCCGAGGCATTTTTACCGTGTATTCCCGATGAAGCAGCAAGGTATATCGCCAACTGGTTCACCGACAACAAGGTACAGCTTCGTGTTACTTCAAGCAGAACCAGTAAGTACGGAGATTACCGCAAATCTGTAGGTGATTTTCCTGCCAGAATAACGGTCAACCGCGACCTTAATCCCTACGAGTTCCTCCTGACGCTCGTGCACGAGATGGCGCATCACGGGGTGACCAGCCAGGGATGGTTCTTTCTGAAAAGCGGAAGTCTTACCGGTATGATGAGAAGATCCAATACCGGGCCGAAACCGCATGGAAAGGAATGGAAAGCAAATTACAAGCACCTGATGACCCCCCTGCTGACTGCCGATATTTTCCCGGAAGATCTGCTGATAGTGCTTAAAAAACATTTCACAAATCCAAGGGCTACTTCCAAGGGTGACATTAACCTGGTAAAAGCTTTAAAGAAATATGACCGGCCTGACGGAATGGAATTCGTTGAGCATATTCCTGAAAATACACCTTTTTACCTGCCCGACGGAAGATCATTCGTGAAGAAGGAAAAGCTCAGGAAGCGTTATCGCTGCCACTCTCTCGACTCGGGAAAGGTTTATCTTTTCAGTCCCATCGCCAAGGTGTTTCCAGGCCGGCCCGGACAAATTCCGGGTTTATAGGAAAATAGACCGTTTAATCTTACTTTTGCAGAAATTTATAGAGCGGCTATGACAAATTCCAACCACTATTTTTGCGTGATCATGGCGGGTGGCGTTGGTGCCAGATTCTGGCCAATGAGCAGGAGCACCCATCCCAAACAGTTCATTGATATTCTTGGAACGGGTGAAACCCTCATTCAGCAGACCTTCAACAGGTTTACGAAGATCATGGACAGGAAGAATATCTTTGTCGTGACAAATGAAACTTACCGTGACCTCGTAAAAGAGCAGTTAAAGGGAATCAGTGACGATCAGATCCTTTGCGAGCCTTCCCGCAGGAACACCGCTCCCTGCGTGGCGTATGCCAACTACCGCATTCTTGCCCAGGATCCCGAGGCAAAAATCGTGGTTGCCCCTTCTGACCACATCATTCTGAAAGAAGACATTTTCCTTGAAAATATTCAGACAGCCCTAAAAGCCGCTTCTGAAAACGACTGGCTGATCACCCTGGGTATTCGTCCGAGCCGGCCTGACACGGGGTACGGTTACATTCAGTTTGATGAGGCCGAGTTGCCGGAACAGGACCCGCATCTGAAAAAGGTGAAGACTTTTACTGAAAAACCCGATCTGGAGCTGGCAAGAACGTTTCTGCAGTGCGGCGACTTTCTCTGGAATGCGGGTATTTTTGTCTGGTCGCTGAAAAGCATCATGAAGGCTTTCGAAAACTATCTCCCCGAAGTGGATACGCTTTTCCGCGGGGGGAACGGGAAATATGGAACAGACCAGGAAGCAAATTTCATTTCCAGCACCTATTCCATCTGCAAAAGCATCTCCATCGACTATGGAGTGATGGAAAAGGCTGAAAATGTTTTTGTTCTGGGTGTTGATTTTGGCTGGTCAGATCTCGGGACCTGGGGCTCGTTGTATGAAAACCGCGACAAGGACCAGAATGCCAACGCGATCATGGGCCGTAACGTGATGACATACGATACTGTCAACTGCATCGTGAACATGCCCGACGACAAACTTGTGGTACTGGAAGGACTTACTGATTACATTGTTGTGGAATCAGAAAACGCCCTTCTTATCTGTCGCAAATCCAACGAGCAGCAGATCCGCCAGATCGTTAACGACGTGCGGCTGGAAAAAGGCGAGCGGTTCGTGTAGTCGATTCATGTTTTTGAACCTGATTTTTCGAGTTAAATCAAATATGAAATTTTAATAATAATACCATGATAAAAATTTACAAAAGTTTTTATTTGCATCACCTATTGTTCCTTTTCCTTGCCTATGCCCTTTTGTCAATTGTTGGATTTAGATTTAATTTATCTGATCCGGAAATTTTTATCCGGTGGGATGCCATTTGGTATAAATCAATTGTGACCAATGGATATTTGTTCAATTCAACGGCACAGAGTAACAGTGGATTTTTTCCTTTGTTTCCTTATTTGTGGAAATATTCTCATTTAGGTGACCGGGTCATTTGCATCCTCAATTTTTGTTTCTTTTATGCAGGAATAATCCTTCTTACCTGGCAATTCCGTATCAATAAATACGTGACGCTCTTTTATCTTTCACTGCCAACCATGTTCTTTAATTATGTTCCTTATTCTGAAGGATTATTTTTTCTCTGTGCCTCCCTGCTGCTGACGGGTTTTAAACGAAATAATTTCTATCTGATCATCATAGGGCTGTT